>CAYGHY010000004.1:13678-32087 GCA_964349435.1 uncultured Oscillospiraceae bacterium | reverse complement strand
AATCATTGGCACTATTTTATATTATATTACATATTTATCAACTTGCAAATCCCTTAAACCATTATTTTGCAATATTATCGCTTACATTGTCGGAATTTTGTTAATATTATTGAGGTCAATACCATTAATTATAGCAAATGATGCCGCCGCCAGAACATTATGACTGTCAAACTCATTTGCCTCAAGATTCAGTTTGTACTCCTGCGGCTCAACCATTTTACCGCTGCGAGTTGATATCGATCTTTGGAGGCAGCAAATGAAGCCGTCCTTAAAAAGGGTATCACCAATACTGGAGGTTGAAATGCTTGCTTTGGCATTGAAACCATAAGTAACAAATCTGTGTTTCATACTCTTGAGTAAGCCGATTAAGTCACTATCATCAACATTGACAATCGCAACACCCTTGTCCGCCATTAGGGAAAACAGCTTTCCCATTTTTTTAGAGTGTTCGTTTCTATCAGATTCTGCGATACCAACTGCCTTATCTGTATAAATGATAATATCGAACTGTACTTCATCTGAAAGAAATTTATCAACATCTGACATGCTTGTTTTTAGCAGCAGTAAATCTATATTGTTTTTCTCGAGTTCGCTGACATATGCCTTTATTCTCATTCCATTAAGCCCAAAGAGGCTGGCGGAGTCAATAACACTTACCTTTTCACCTTTTGTGGCAAGTATCGAACTGATAAGACTGGCTGTCTGCACCTTGCCTTCACTGCCTATAATACCTGCAATAAGCATTTATATAACTCCATCCTGCATGTTCATAATTCTATGATGTGCTTTTTTAGTTTTTTTATGTACTGATTCTCTGACAGCCTTGGTTGTCAATATAGTAATTTTCTCTTATGATGAGTTCAGAGATCGGAATGAATCCGTATCCCTTACCCTTCAGTTCAAAAATGATTTGCGGCAGAAGTTTTACAGTATGCGGTGTATCATTATGAAAAAGAATTATCGAACCCGGCTTGATTTTTGTATTGATCCTCTGCATTATTTCGCTCCGGCTTATTCCAGGCTTCCAATCCAGCGAATCCACATCCCACTGTATTGAGTAATACCCCAGCATACGTGCTTCTTCCAGAAGACTGTTGCTGTAATCGCCGTATGGCGCTCGAAAAAGATCACATTTTACCCCCGATAAGCTTTCCAGCAAAGTACCGCTTTTCTGAATCTCACTGATGATTTTCGCCCTATCCAGAGTTCCCATTCTGAAGTGCGAATAGGAATGATTGGCTATATCATGTCCATCCTGTGCAATCATTCTAACAGCTTCAGGATACTTTTCCGCCCACTGCCCCACAATGAAAAAGGTTGCCTTAATGTCAGCCTCTTTTAATACAGCTAATATCTCTGGTATGTCGTCAGCTCCCCAAGCGCAGTCAAATGTAATGGATGCCACTTTATCAGGAACATCAACAGAATAGATGGGTATCTCCATCCGATTCGAGAAAACCCCCAACACACCCATTTCCCTCAAACTGACTGCAGAAATGACAAGCACCGCAGCGACCAGAACAAATAAATAAATAAAGAGTCGGCGGGTGTTAAAAACAACTACTTTCATTTTAAAACCCCACACAGCATCGATGCATAATAATCCTGTACTATACTATTTTAACGACCGCAAAGATATGCAACAATTCCTGTCCGCAATTTGTTTAACAATTAATGCCTGTGAACCTGAGTATCTTCCGGCAGCAGATAATATTTTGCATTACCTCTGCATCACATACCAAAAAGCAGCCTGAGTGGCTGCTTTTTGGTGTTTTAGTTTGGAGGGTATTATTTATATTGAGTTAATCCGTGTTCTTTTCTTCATCCAGGACTGCAGACAGTGTAATAGTCTTGCCATCCCTAAAAACCTCTATATCTACCTTGTCACCGGGCTTATGGGTGTTTTTCTGATCTTCCAGTTCTCTGAATTCCGTTACCGTCTTCCCATCAAACTTTGTAATGATGTCTCCGGCTTTAACACCGGCTTTGTAAGCTGAGCTCAAAGGCAATACATCATATACAAGGAGGCCGTTGGGTACTTCGTTCTTCTTCGCTATCTCTTCATTAAATCTCTGATCAATAGATACACCCAGATACGGTCTGCCTTTGACATATTTATAATCAATCAGGCTTGTGGCTATACTATTGGCCTCATTAATAGGTATCGCAAATCCAAGTCCCTCATAACCGGTTGCTGCAATCTTTATCGTATTGACACCAACCACCTGACCCTGAGAATTAACCAAGGCACCACCGCTGTTGCCAGGATTGATTGCTGCGTCCGTTTGAATCAGCTTGAGTTCCTGCCCATTATCCATTTGTATGGTTCTGTTGATACCACTGATAACACCGGCTGTCACAGAGCCCATATAGTCTATTCCACCCGGGTTGCCTATTGCAACTGCCAGCCCGCCTATTTTGACCTTGTCTGAATCACCCAATTCAGCTACAGGTAAATTAACAGCTTCAATCTTTAATACGGCAATGTCGGTCTTACTGTCCCTACCGACAATTTTGGCGGTGTATGTCTTCTTAGTGTTGCTTGGTAAAACAACCTCAATTATAGAGCCTTCAACTAATCTGTTTGAGTTTTGTTCAAGTGCATTTTCAATTACATGGTTGTTTGTCAGTATATAGCCGTCTTCCCTGATGATGATACCGGAACCTTCGCCTACACCATCCTGCCCAAGGTCAAAGAAGAAGCCACGGCCCTGTGATTTTATAGTAATCTTTATACCCACTATGGAGGGGCTGACCTTTTCCGAAATTGCCTCAATAGGAGACGAAGACTGAGTTATCTCCACCTTCTTATAAATACCATTGTTGCCTGCTGTTGCCACATCATTTACTTGAGCAATCCCGCCGAACATGCTGTCAATTGATGGCTGAATAATCGGCGTAAAGAACGTAGCAGCCGCGAACATAATACCGGCGCCTAGTATGGAGCTCAGTAAAGCAACCAGCATCAGATGGCCTGCTCCTATTTTTCCGGTTTTGGTTTTTTTTATGTTCTCGGTATAGTATGTCTGCTGCCCGCTGTTTACAGCTGGTGGATTCAACCGGACATCCTCGTTATATTTATTATTCATCCCATTTTTGTTTTCACTGTTAAATTGATCCATGAATAAAACCTCCCTTTACAAGTTGTACTGCAGCTACTTCATCCCAATCCTAATATCTCTATTGTAATTTGCGCATTTGAAAAAACTATGAATAATTTGTTAACATTATTCGAAACTTTTTATAATTTATTCCCGATTTCACCAGGCATCACTGAGCAACTACTTCTTCATACACTCGCACCAGGGTAAATGTAAAACTTGTTCCTTCGCCAGGCTTGCTCTCTACCCATATACTCTGTCCATGCTCGTTAATTATGTTCCTGACTATGGCAAGTCCCAGCCCCGAACCTGTTTTATCCCTGCTCCTGGATTTGTCCGTTTTGTAGAATCTGTCCCAGATCATGTCCAGTTCATGTTCATCAATGCCACCGCCATTATCTTTAACTGTCACTTCTATCTTGTCTTTTTGCATACGGGTAATTATTTTTATATTTCCACCTGCAGGCGTAAATTTAATGGCATTGTGCGTTAGATTGTAAAGCACTCTTTCTATTGCGTCTTCATCTGCCTTTACCAAAAGAACCTCTTCTTCAAAATCGGCATCCACTGTAAGGTTCCTCTGAAGCAGTAATGTTTCAAGCTTTATGACGCACCTTCTCACCATCTCATTGATATCCAGCGGAATGATGTTTAGTATCATTTCTCCCGCTTCCATCTTTGCCAGATCCAAAAGATCGTTGACCAGACGATTAAGACGGTTTGTCTCATCTCTTACAATAGCGAGGTAATGATTCTGTCTCTCAGGGGAAATGGTTCCATCCAGTATGCCTTCTATAAAACCTCTTATGGAGGTCATAGGTGTTCTCAGTTCGTGCGAAACATTGGCAATAAAACACCTGCGCATTTCCTCAAGATTCTGCAGTGCTACTGCCATTTGGTTGAATGTTTTTGCCAGATCGCCAATTTCATCTTTGGTTTTTATATTCAGTCGTTTTTCGAACTCGCCGTTTGCAATCTTGGCGGCAGCATACCTTATTTGTTTTAGCGGTCGCGAGAACTTCAGCGAGAAAATGTATATTAAAATAAATGAAATAAATACTGCCGCGCCGACTGAAATCAGGAAGTATTTAAAAACAGCGTAACGTGCCTGTTTAAGTCCATTCACCGGCGTATGGAGATATATGACAACCATAACATCCTTGCCTTCGGAATCCTTATATTTGAATGACCTTCCTACTGTCAGCCATAAATCGCCGGTCTCTGCAAATGAAACATCCTTGAAAAAGCCATTAAAGTCACCCACTTCCCTATCCTTGGTCTCTGCCAGAATCAGTTGGGAAAACTGCTTGCTTGGCGGTATCTTGATATTGCCTGTTTTATCGGTATACTTTTCGATAATGGTCGGCGGCATTGCAACACTGGAGCGGAAAATGTACCCTGTCTCATCAATAATCCAGATTAAGGAGCTCGTATAGTTTCCTAAAAGGACAAGTGAATTACTGAGATACTTTTCCATAATCGTTCTATTGAAGCTATTGGTATACATGTTCTCCAGGTAAATACTGAAAACGTCATTAACCTCGATGCTACTAGCATCAAGCAGGCGGGCTCTCTCATCAGTAAAATAACCGTTCAGAAAAAAACTCAGCAAAAACCCTGTAATGGAGAAAGCTATAACAATAATAATGGTAAATATAGCGATCAGCTTGCTAAATATAGTCTTGGACATTACTTTACCTCAAATTTGTACCCTACGCCCCAGACTGTCTTGAGCTGCCAGAGCTGGTTTGGGATATCAATCTTTTCCCTGAGCCTTTTTACATGAACATCCACTGTTCTGGAGTCGCCATAAAAATCAAACCCCCATACATGCTCCAGCAGCTGCTCTCTTGTAAACACCTTATTGGGGTTGGAGGCAAGAAAATAGAGCAGTTCAAGCTCTTTTGGCGGTAGATCCAGCTCTCTGCCATTCAATTTGACAACATAATTCGTATGGTTTATGACAAGATTGGGGTAGATGATTTCCTCCACGTCGTAACCCTTGCGTTCATATCTTCTAAGCACTGCTTTAACTCTCGCCACCAGCTCCTTGGGTTCGAAGGGCTTCACCATATAGTCGTCGGCGCCTAACTCCAGACCCAGTACTTTATCAAAGGTTTCTCCTTTTGCCGACAGCATGATAATGGGGATATTGCTCACCTTTCTCAGTTCCCTGCAGACCTGCCAGCCGTCAACACCTGGAAGCATGATGTCAAGAATGACAATACTTGGCGTAAATTGCCCAAAAGCCTCGACTCCGCTTTTGCCGTTATATACGGTCCATACCTCGTAGCCATCCTTCTCAAGATATAACCTTATCAGCTCACATATGTTTACATCATCATCAACAACTAATACTTTGGTTTTGGTTACCATTGCGCATCTTCCTCTCTGCCTGTCATCACTCCATAATCATAGCATTTACAGTTTGTTGCAACAACATATAAAATGTGAACAATTCATAAATTATCATACAAATATATTGAAAACAGCAGTCCTTCAATAGTTTAATACGATGTATTCCTCCCCTAACAAACTATTCCTCCCCTAACAGCCTTAATAAAAGCATACATTTTTTGATCATCCTTCACGCCTTCCCTCTCTACCCCGCTGCTTGTGTCGACGGCAAAGGGTGAAGCCTGTTCTATTGCGCGCCTAACATTGTCAGGTCTTAAGCCTCCTGCCAGCACTATTGGCAAAGCCGTATCCAGTTGAGAGACAAGACTCCACTCAAAACATTTGCCTGTGCCTCCATAGGCGCTCTCTGCATATGTATCAAGCAGCAGGCGGTCAACGTGTTTGGATTTCAACAGGCCAGGCTCCGGCATACGGCTTTCATCCATCCGTAAAGCCTTCCAGATCTCAATTCCCGGTTTCAGTAAGGAACGCAGCAGCTCAATATAATGACAATCCTCGCCTCCATGAAGCTGTACCGCATCAAAGCCTGTCGTTTCTACAATATCTGCTATCATTTTTACCCCGCAATCCACAAACACGCCTACTCTTTTTACAGCCGGCAGCAGCTCAGTTCCAAGCTCAACTGCCTGCGCGGGAGTAACCTGCCGTCTGCTCTTTGCAAATACAAAACCTGCGTAATCAGGCAGATATCTATTTAGAAAGCTGATTTCTTTCATGTTTGTTATTCCGCATATTTTTACCTTCACCATTTCATTCACCTATCCGGCTTCACTTCCGCTGTTTATTACTCTGACTGCACCGTCCGCCGGCTATTAAATATCATGCTGCTTCATCCTGAGTTCCTTTATTATATCAGGAACAGAGGATGCTCTCATGAAGGTTTCCCCTATAAGCACCGCATCTGCACCGGCTCCCTGCAGATATCTCATATCATCTGCCGTCTTGATGCCGCTTTCACTAACCACAATCCTATCCTTGGGAATCCTGTTTATCAGTCTCCCTGTAGTGGCAAGGTCAACTTCAAAAGTCTTGAGGTTTCTATTGTTGATGCCGATAATTTTAGCGTCGGACTCAAGAGCTCTTTCCAGCTCCTCTTCATCATGCACCTCTACCAGACATTGCATACCGGTTATATTGGCTGCGATCAGCATTTTATTCAGCTGTTCATCCCTCAGCAGTGCCACAATCAGCAGTATGGCATCGGCGCCCATACATCTTGCCTGGTACACCTGCCACAGGTCTATGATAAAGTCCTTGCAGAGCACTGGTATCGATACTGCCTGACGCACTTTGAAAAGATAATCGCTGTCCCCAAGAAAGAAGTCCTTCTCGGTTAATACGGATATTGCCTGTATCTCCGATCTCACATATTCTCTTGCAATGCCGGCCGGATCAAAATCCTCCCTGATAATTCCTGCAGACGGCGATGCTTTTTTTATTTCTGCAATGATGGAGAGTTCTCCCTCTCTCTTCAGCGCCCTGCCAAAATCAAGCGGTTTGTGCAATCCGGGGCTTTTCAGTTTCTGTTTCCACCCCTCAAGCGTAATCTGCTGCATCTCGTTCTTTAGCCGCTGTCTTTTTTTTTCGACAATGCCGTCCATTATCATGCTGAAACCTCCCCCATTTTATCTAATACGAGTGTATATTCACGCAATTCATTAAGCTTTGAAACTGCGCGGCCGGTATCAAGCATTTCTGCGGCGATGGTCATCCCTTCTTTCAGATTATCAGTTACCTTTGCCACATATAAAGCAGCGGCAGCATTTATCAGCACAATATCCCTTCGGGCGCCTTTTTCACCTGCAAGCACAGATCGGATAATGCCTGCATTAAAAACCGCATCTCCACCCGACAGATCACTGGGAACAGCACGTGGAATTCCAAATTCAGATGCATCAAGGAAGTACTCCTTTATTATGCCATTCCTTAATTCTGATATTTTCGTTGGCGCCGTTGTTGTAATCTCGTCAAGGCCGTCACAGCCATGGACAACAAGGGCTCTCTCAGTTCCGAGTTTTTGCAGTGTTTCTGCCATAACAGTCGTTAAGCTCCCATCAAATACACCAATTATCTGACCCTTAGCGTCGGCAGGATTTGTAAGGGGACCGAGTAAGTTGAATACCGTTCTTATACCAAGTTCCTTTCTGACACTAGCAGCATACTTCATGGATTTGTGAAACAACTGTGCAAACATGAAACCTATTCCGACTTCTTCTATGCACTTTCCTGCCTGTTCAGGGCTTAGTATAATATTTACACCAAGAGCCTCAAGAACATCAGCACTGCCGCTTCTACTGGACATTGCCCTGTTGCCGTGCTTAGCTATTTTAGCCCCTGCCGCGGCTGCTACCAGCGAGGCTGCGGTGGAAATGTTGAAGGTGTTTGCTCCGTCGCCTCCGGTACCGCAGGTGTCGATGCAGTAAGGCAGATTGTGTTTCACTTTTTCCGCCTTTTCTCTCATCACTTTTGCACAGCCCGTGATTTCCTCCGCTGTCTCACCTTTAAACTTGAGCACCGTCAAAAAGTCGCCTATCTCAGACTGGGTGGCATTGCCCTCCATGATGAAATTCATAACATTCATAATTTCCTTTTCCGTCAGGTTTTCCTTTAACAATAGTTTTTTTATCACTGACCTAATCATCCTTAATTCTCCTCTCTTCTCAACTTGACAACCGAGATTTTCACTTTCAGCTATAACTGTCCTTGCATATGAAGCGCGGCAATTTCGTTTCGCATTCCAGAAAATTTTGCAATATGATTTTACCCTGTGGCGTCAATATCGACTCGGGGTGGAACTGAATGCCGAATATCGGATAGTCCCTGTGCTTCAGCCCCATAATCTCACCATCGCCGGCCGTTGCGGTAATTTCAAGCGCCACAGGCAGCGTCTCCCGGTCTACTATTAAAGAGTGATACCGGCCTGCCGTTATTTTCGGGGGCAGCCCTTTAAACAGCACACAGCCCGGGAGCAATTTTATCTCCGACGCCTTACCATGCATAAGCTCCGGTGCGCGTACCACCTTCCCTCCGTAAGCCTCTCCTATACCCTGGTGCCCCAGGCATACGCCAAGTATCGGTATTTGCGTTCCAAGTTTTCTGACCACTTCTATGGATATACCAGCCGCTGCCGGATAGCCCGGACCCGGTGAAATCACGATATGGCTTGGCTTTTTTGCAGCCACCTGTGCTACTGTCAATGCATCGTTTCTGTAAACTTCCACATCCCCATTCAATTCGCCAATATATTGGTAAAGGTTGTAGGTGAACGAATCATAATTGTCTATAATAATAATCATCTTATGTTCTCCCCTTCTTTCAGTGCCTTGAGCAATGCCATAGCCTTGTTCATAGACTCCTCAAATTCCATTTCCGGCACAGAATCCGCTACTATACCGCAGCCTGCCTGAATATATGCATTACCGTCCTTGAACACGATAGTCCTGATGGTTATGCAGCTGTCCAGATTGCCATCAAAACCAAGATGTCCGACAGCGCCGCCGTATTGACATCTTTTTACGGTTTCCAGTTCGTCAATGATTTCCATGGCCCGTATCTTTGGAGCTCCCGCGAGAGTGCCTGCCGGCAATACTGCCGACAGCGCATCAAAGGAAGTTACGCCGTCCTGTAGTTCGCCGCTGACATTGCTGGCAATATGCATAACATGTGAAAAACGTTCGATATGCATCAGTGAATTCACTTTAACCGATCCGAATTTCGAAACTCTTCCAATGTCGTTTCTACCGAGGTCAACCAGCATGATGTGTTCAGCCCTATCCTTCTCGTCTGTTATCAGCTCTCTTTCCAATTCCTCATCCTGTTCCGGCGTCATACCCCGTTTGCGGGTTCCTGCAATCGGGCAGGTTTCAACCTTTCTGCCCTCAACTCTTACCAGCATTTCAGGGGATGACCCGGCAAGTATATACCCGTCAAACTTGAGGTAATACATGTAAGGCCCCGGATTGATTGTGCGAAGTGCCCGGTAGGCATTAAAGGGGTTGCAGTCTGTTTTTATGCAGAGCCTTTGGGAAAGCACTACCTGAAAAATGTCTCCGTTCCTTATATATTCCTTCGCCCTGTTTACATTTTCACAAAACCTTTCTCTGCTGACATTGCTGGTAATCTCAAAGTCTTTCCCTGCTGCCGTCCTTTTCGTCAGTGGAATATCAGACAGTATTTGCCTTGAAGTCTGTATTTCCGAATAAATTTCCTTGATTCTGCTGACAACAGTGTTATAACACCTTTCTACACTGCCCTCCACATATAGGTTTACTATAATGTGAAGCTTCTGCCTTAAATGGTCGAAGGCTATGATTTCATCCGTAAACATAAAATGCAGTTCCGGTATGCTCAGATTATCATTGGGTATATTCGGAAGCCTTTCAAAGTATCGGACAGTGTCGTAGCCAAAAAAACCAACCGCACCTCCATTAAATCTTGGCAGATTCTTCACCGGCGCACCCACATATTGCGCCATCAAATCCTTCATGATCTCAATAGGGTTTCCCTCGATTGTTTTCAATTTCCCATTCCTGAATTTCAGTTCGGTAAGATTACCATTACCTTTTACAGTAATAAAAGGATTTTTCCCAATAAAGGAATACCTGCCCCACTTTTCTCCGCCCTCGACACTTTCCAGCAGAAAACAGAACTTGCTATGCTCAAGCCTTTTGAATATGCTGATGGGTGTTTCCAGATCTGCATAAACTTCAAGTGATACAGGTATGATGTTATAAGTTTTCGCTAATTCCTTGACCTGCTCCAACTCCGGATAAAACAAGGCACATTCCCCCTTCATGTACGGAAGAAAGGGATGAGAAAGACATGAGGCACTTTACATTCCGGTCAATAAAATTGGCCGGATTTGTAATTCGCCACTATGGAAAACAAAAAACCAGGAAAAGATTCCTGGTTACATACAAATGCGTGTAAACTAGTCTCTTCTCATCTCTGCTCTTCTCTGCTAATCTCATCTAATATAATTTATGAAATTATAACACGTTAACTTACATTATGCAATTGTAATTTTTTGCATCACTTATAATTTTGCACCACTGTTCTTGCATCACAATTTTGCATCATCAAGAATGACTCCCGACAGATTTATCTGCTGCATTTGGCAAATCTCTCATTGACAGTTTCTAATTATCTTCGAATACCTGCTTGAGTAGTTCCAATTGTGACATCAATAGCATCTCACATTTTGTTTTGAATATGTGCAATTTCTTCTTGGAGTCTTCATATTCAAACTTAATCCTAACCACTTCCTGGTTGGCGTCATTCATAATTTTCTGAGCCTTGATTTCGGCCTCACGAATAATATTGTCAGCTTTTTCATACGCATTCTTTTTTATATCCTCACCTGTCTGTTGGGCCACCAAAAGCGTATTGTGCAAGGACTCTTCAATGGATTTGTAATGCTGCAGGCCATCATTCAGCAATGCCAGTTTATCCTTCAGTTCAACATTCTCTCGAATATACGCACTGTAGTCTTCAATAATCTTGTCAAGAACATCATTGACAGTATCCTCGCTATAACCCATAAAGGTCTTTTTAAAGGTTATATTTTGTAAATCATTGGGTGTATAATTCATGATTTCACCACCTCATTTTGCCATATATTATAAAAAAGCTTTGTAATGGAGAGTTCTTCAATTACATTATAGAAATATATCAAAAACAATTATTCTCAGTATCCTAAGCAATATAAAAGCTATGATGGGTGAAATGTCAAACATTATATTTTTCCCAAAGGATGATCTTTGGACAAGGTTTCTGATGGGCGCTAATATTGGCTCAGTTATCTGAAACAACAAGTAAACCAGTTTGCTTTCTTTAGAAAAAGGCAGCCAAGATATAAAAGCCCTGATCAGTATGGCAACTTCTATCACGTTTAATACAATTCCTATGGCTCGATAAATTACCATTGCTTTATCCCTCCGATTGCATTATAAACAAAATATATTACTTGACCCAGGGAAAAGCTCCTCTGCCTTTCAGTTCATCTTTGAATTCCCCCATGATGTCGACGTTATTTGGAGCTATTATAAAAATACCGGCTGACACCTTCTGAATATCACCGTCCAACCCATAAACCGACCCGCTTAGGAAGTCAATTACTCTTTGTGCCGTTTCCTTGCTGAGATTTTCAAGATTTATAACAATTGGTTTTTTGTTTTTGAGATGATCGCATACATCGCGGGCATCGTCAAATGATTCAGGCTGCATAATAACTACCTTGAATTGGTTATTGGAATGAATGTTTACAACCTTGTTCTGCTGTGATTTTTGAGCAAACGGATTTTTATAATGGGGTGCCTGAGATGTCTCTTCCCTAAAATCATCTTGCATTTCATCCGCAGCTTCCTCTTCTCCAGATTCCCACCCAACCAGATTAAGCATCTTGTTCAATAGCTTTGCCATTTGTATATCCCTCCGTTTTTCATTAGTTAGACGGCCTGCAACACCTTATAAATAAAGGCTGGCCGCATGGTATATATGGCGGTGTCTATAAAACTCCGGCAATGATCATCAGCGTATTCCAAATATTGCGGTACCTATTCTTACTATATTGGAGCCTTCTTCTATAGCTATCTCAAAGTCATTGCTCATGCCCATTGATAGGTACTCCATATCTATATTATCAATATTTTCCTTCCCTATGTCAATAAGCAATTTTCTAAGACCTGCGAATACCCACCTGACATCCTCCGGATTTTCAACCAGCGGAGCCATAGTCATCAAACCTTTTACTTTAATATTTCCCATTATGCTGAGTTCCTTTATTAAACCAAGTGCATTTTCAGGGCTTATCCCAAACTTGGAATCCTCTGCTGCAATATTTACCTGAACCAATGCTTCAACTATTCTTCCGGTTTTTTCCGCCCTCTTTTGAATTTCCTTCGCCAATTCCAGTCTGTCCAGTGAATGAATAATGGCTACCTTTTCGAGTATATATTTGACCTTGTTGGTCTGCAGATGACCGATCAGATGCCATTTGCATTTCATACTAATACTATCGAACTTTTCGCACAATTCCTGAACCCTATTTTCTCCAAGGTCTGTAATACCACATTCGAGGGCTTTCGTTATTCTAGCGGCATCGACGGTTTTACTCACCGCCACTACCCTGATTTCTTCAGGATTTTTTCCGGACCTTTGGGCGGCTGTACGTATTCTGTCTTTGATTTTCTCACAGTTTTCATGTATATAATGGAGATCCTCACTCATTTTTCTACGATACCGCCTTCTTTTATTTTATCCGGATTAATAATGTACGTATCATATAGGTTAACTGTTTTATTAATCTCCTTGTCCGGTGTTCTGATTATTGCATATTCTTCATCTTTGCATATAATATCCACTTTACGGGACGTCGCCATATTATATTTAACAAGCATGATTTTTGCTTTTGAACCATCCGACGAAATATCCATTAAACACCGGAGCGGCACTTTGAGGCCTTCTTCGGTTTTGCTGATGAAATCGGCATTGATAATTCTCACCGCAGACAGTATGTCCGCACCCCGGCTGATATTTACAGCAACCACAGCTTTGCCGTTTTCCGGCTCATTAACATATGCGACGACACCTTCCGTTTCAAAGCTGATATCATTAATCCTCAGCTTAACGCTATCACCCGCTTTAAAGGCACTTGCGCTTTCCTCGCTTAAAGCAGCCGCAATATAGATATTTGTGCCCTTAATAATCTTGGCAAGAGGCATTCCGGCTAGCGCCCTGCTGCCGCGCTCCTGCCGTTTTGAATACTCCTCCCGGATAGAATCCAGTTGCTTCGGCGTCATATACGGGAGACTTTCAGGTGTCAGTAAAGCTTCATAACCATCTATTGCATATGATACAATGCCTGAAAGATTAGACATTACCTGCACAGTATTCTTGTTAATTTTTTTTTGTATCGCTTCCTTTTGCTGCTGCAAGGAGCTAATATAGCTGTCTGTAGAGCTTTCGCCCACTATCTCAGCTTTTTTCTCTACTATTCTGCCAATTTCAGTTCTGTAACGCCCAATTTCCTCAAAACGCTGAGCATTGCAGGCCATTATCAGATTCTGTACCTTAAGCCCTATTTCTTTATCAAGCTTTACAATGTCTTCAGAAAAGAAGTCCGCTTTTTCCGCTTTTTCCATAAGGGCTTTTGTAATTTTTCCATTGACCGCTTCCATCTCCTTCATAAGCGTATCTGATGTATTGTTCAGGACTGTTGCAATAAGTGAATTTGCAGGCGTTCTCTCTCCTTCGCCAATCTCGGCTATATATCTGCCTCCAAATACAGGTGCATCCAACAGCTCTTCTTCTCTTGCAAGAATCCCATTTGCATTGACAGATTCTTCAATTGTGCCGATTCTTATGACATCCCTTGCTATATTATCGCCTGACAGCCAGTTAAGAAGCGAAGGAACATAAAGCAGCATCAGCAAAAATGCAACCAGGCTTCCTAAAGTAATTCGTTTATAATTAAATTTTGAACCTCTTTTGTTCATAATTTCAGAACCTTATCTGTTGCCTTTCAAGCATATAATTTAATGCGATCATTACACCCAGTTTTACATGCTCATATACCAATCCTCCTTGCATATAGGCTATATAGGGAGGCTTCAGAGGAGCGTCCGCACTAAGCTCGATGGAGGAGCCTTGAATGAAAGCGCCGGCGGCCATTATGACCGGGCTGTCATATCCGGGTATTTCCCATGGCTCGGGGATAACAAATGCATCGACCGGAGATCCCTTTTGAATGCCCTGGCAGAAGGCAATCATACTCTCCGGATTGTCGAATTTAATCGCCTGAATAATGTCACTTCTTAATTGATCAGGCTGCGGTGAGATTTCAAAACCGAGCCTTCGCATAATCGCCGCACAGAATACCGCCCCTTTAAGACTTTCCGCCACAACATGGGGTGCAAGGAACAGCCCTTGAAACATGAGTCTGTTGTTTCCAAGGGTAGCACCGACTTCCTTCCCCAGACCGGGAGTAGTGAATCTGTACGCCGAGTTTTTAACACAGGAAGCTTTTCCTGCTATGTAACCACCTGATGCTGCAAGACCGCCGCCCGGATTTTTAATAAGGGAGCCTGCCACCAGATCGGCACCTGCTTCTATTGGCTCCTCCGGCTCTACGAATTCACCGTAACAATTATCAACCAGCACTATGGCATTATTATTTATTTCTTTAATAACATCTATGGCCTTTTTAATTTCCCTGATTTTTATTGCAGGCCTCCAACTATACCCTCGGGAACGCTGTATTAATATCATTGCAGTCTTCTCATTTATTGCCTCTCTCACACTGTTCAGATCAATGCTGCCGTCACTGAGAAGTTCCACTTGTCTGTAAGCAATACCGAAATCCTTCAGAGAACCGGATCCTTCACCTCTGATGCCAATCACCTCATCCAAAGTATCATAGGGCTTCCCTGTTACAGAAAGAAGTTCATCGCCAGGCCGCAGATTGCCAAACAGACATATCGCAAGCGCATGGGTTCCAGACACAATCTGATGCCGCACCAGTGCATCTTCTGCTTTGAAAATGCTTGCATATACGGCGTCAAGCACCTCTCTACCTCTGTCGCCGTAACCGTAGCCCGTGGTCCCGTTCAAGTGCGTATCGCTCAAACGGTTTTTCTGCATTGCAGCAATGACTTTGTACTGGTTAATTTCTCTAACAGCTTCAATATCTTTAAAAACATCGATAATTTCATTTTCTACAGTCTGAGCCGCTCTAATAACTGTTTCATCAATACCAAAGCTGTTTTTTAAATAATTCTGATATGTAATATTCATATGGTGTCAAAATCCTCTCTTATACATTGGTACAATATTTGTGTCAGTCCTGATACTTTTACATTGTATTGATATAATCATTCTATCCCATTTGAGTATTCAATTCAACGGCAATCCGTCCTGAATAATTTTGCACCGGAAACATATACGGCATCACATATTCAAAGATATTCAAATTACCAACTGAAGTCGTTTATACCACCCTTGCTTTATCAAACAAGCTGATGTAACATTGAAATACTTAATTATGGGTCGGCTGAAATATTACTTCCGATTCTTTTCTGGAGAACGGAGCTTCAGTGTAGTTCTTCGGAAAAGATATAGCGGAAGTTATACTTCAATGATCCCTATATACAGGTGGTTATGATGAGGCTTAGCTTTACAGTACCTCCGGAGGATCATGGGAAAACGGTCAAAAATATATTAAAAACCAGGTTAAGCCTTTCTGAAAGGCTGATTAAAAAGTTGAAGTTTTCCGGCAAAATTCTGCTGAATTCACTTCCCTCCTTTATCAATGCGGCAGTTCACGAGAGTGACCTTTTAGAAGCACTGGTTGAACTGGATGAGTATAATGAGGATATTATACCTGAACCGATGCATATTGATATCATCTATGAGGACGAAAATCTTGTAGTAATCAACAAGCCTTCAAGCATGGTTGTACATCCTACCTTCAGGCATTTCTCAGGCACTATGGCAAATGGGCTTATGCATTATCTGCTCCAAAAAGGTATTAGAACACTGGTGCGTCCTGTCAGCAGACTTGACCGGGATACTTCAGGCATTATTGTATTCGCTCTGAATCCATTCCTTCAGGAGCGCCTTATAAGGCAAATGCGCAGTAATTCGTATATAAAGGAATATATCGGTCTTGTACACGGTACTTATGAAGAATCTTTCGGCACCATAAGCCTGCCCATTGAAAGGCTACCCGGTAGCATGATGCTGCGCCATACGACAGCAGAGGGTGCACCCAGTGTTACACATTACGAAGTCCTTGAACGTTTTGATGATGCCACCTTCCTTAAGTTTACCCTTGAGACAGGCAGAACCCATCAGATACGGGTACATTGTCAGGCCACCGGTCATTCTCTGATTGGTGATACCTTGTATCCGCATCACGACCTTTTAGGAAAATATGAAGGACTTATTTCCAGACAAGCCCTCCACTCCGCGCGAACCGTCTTTACACATCCCGTTACAAATAAAATCCTGGAACTCGAAGCTCCAATCCCTGCAGACATCAGCAAAGTATTGGAAATATTGAGAAAATAAAGCTCATCAGATTTACATTTGTTTCCTTGTTTGGTATTATATACTTGCCGTATATTCATTAAATTGTTAATATAAAGTGAATATGATTTGAGACTCTTTTCATTATATATTGGGAGGAACTGCAATGGAGATACTAAAGGAGAAATATTCCATCACTGAATTAAGTGAGATCCTTCAATTAACAGATCATGCCCTCAGATTTTATGAAAAGGAATTTGATCTGGCCATACCGAAGGATGAACGCGGAAGGCGCTATTACACTACAACTATGGCAAATTTAATGTACAAAATCAAGGTAATGCGCAGTGAAGGTCTTGAAATAAAAGCTATTAAAAAAATACTCGGAGAAGACTGTATATTCGAGCCGGTTCAGGTATTATCAGACGAAAATACCGTTTCTCTTGCACCTAAAGGATATAATGATTACGAAGCCATGCAAACATTTTTCCATGAGTTTGGTCGAAAGCTTACTCAGGAAATATTTCTAGAAATAGCCGCATCCAGAGAGCATCTTTCAAAAGAAATGACCAGAAGCAAGCTGGAACTCGGGGCGTGTGTTGAAAATAGCATGCGAAGACTTGAAGCCAAAATGGATAAGCATTATCAGGATGTGGATAAAGCTCTGGGGAACTGGAGAGAGAAAAACAAAAAACACCCCATAAGGAGATTTTTTTCCAGAATGCGCAAATTAAAGTTTTAGTAAGGTCTTTACCGCTTCGTTGACTGCAAAACAATTAAAAAACACCATATGATGGTGTTTTTTAATTTGTTCTTTATTTAAATAATTCCGCCGTGCTTTAGCTTACCTTCATTTCAAGGCGCAGCTTGTCTGCAACCATTGCAATAAATTCTGAGTTTGTAGGTTTACCCCGACCGATGCTGACCGTATAACCGAAGAGTGCATCAATGGCCTCTATCTGCCCCCTGCTCCAGGCTACTTCGATAGCATGCCTGATTGCCCTCTCCACTCTGCTTGGTGTGGTATTGTATTCCAGCGCAATAGTAGGATACAGCTGTTTTGTAATAGAATTAATGATATCCAGGTCTTTTACGACCAACATGATAGCATCGCGCAGATACTGGTACCCTTTAATATGAGCCGGTACGCCAATCTCGTGCATTATATTCGTAACTTCCACCTCCAAATTGTGATGAACCTTCAACTTATAAGGTACTTTTGATTCCATAGTATATTCCGATCTGATGATGACATTCTGATTTGCATCTTTAAGTTGTCTGATTCTGGACACCAGCACCTCCATGTCAAATGGTTTTACGACATAATATTCCGCTCCGAGTGCAAGAGCCCTCTGTGTTATCTTATCCTGTCCTACAGCTGAAAGGATGATGAATAACGGACGTTTTTTCAGTGTTAAGAAATTAAGCTTTTCAAGTACGCCAAGCCCGTCAAGGTGAGGCATGATGATATCCAGTATAACTATATCGGGCAACTTCGTCATAATTAGATCACATGCCTCATTGCCGTCTCTGGCTATTCCGGTCACCTCAATGTCATTCTGGTTACTCAAATACTCGCACAGGATATCACCAAATTCTTTGTTGTCATCCGCTATGACAATTTGTATTTTTCTTTCCAGCAAGTAACTTCCCCTCCATTCATTCAAATCCACCGCAACTTATTTAATACCATTATATTTTTGTTTCGTTTATTTATCAAGTGTTTTTGTGTTAAGTTTGTTAATTTTTGTTATTTTTCACAATTCATACACTTGTCTATATCTACCAATGTCCTACTTTAAGCCTTTTCAACTATTTACAAAAATATGTTTTTATATTAACAATTTTGTTATAATTTCCTTCCA
>CAYGHY010000004.1:0-13668 GCA_964349435.1 uncultured Oscillospiraceae bacterium | reverse complement strand
CCTTCCATGGTGTACTTATTTCCTGTTTTATTTACTTATATTTCTTAGCATTGTTTCTATGAATATACCATAGCCGTGTGTTGGATCATTCACCAGAACATGAGTTACGGCTCCGATGATTCTGCCATTCTGGATAATTGGACTGCCCGACATACCCTGCACAATGCCTCCGGTAACGTTCAGCAGTCTTCTGTCGGTAATTCTGATTAT
Source organism: uncultured Oscillospiraceae bacterium (assembly GCA_964349435.1). GTDB lineage: Bacteria > Bacillota > Clostridia > Acetivibrionales > DTU013 > CAYGHY01. The sequence continues at coordinate 13,458 of CAYGHY010000004.1, read as the reverse complement.
CATACCCTTCGATCCATTCATGCTCTGTCTGGAAACCTTTTGTATATTAATAGAGTACTCCTCTATATTTTTCCCCTCTATATTTGATAAGATGGTAGCCGGGCCTTCTGTGATATCTGTTCTTACGCCGACAGGATAAGCTCTTCCGCAAATTTTTTCTGCAGCCCCTGCATTAAGCTTTCCATATATTCCAATGTCGCTGTTCATCTGTATGACACCAAGTCTTGTATCCTCAGCAAATATCCCTTTCAGCTCGCCCGGTTCGCCGGATTTACCTATTTTAACGCCAAGAATGCTGGACTCGAGTATGTCACCTGATTTCACCGACATCAACGTCCCGGTGTCAATATCTGTAATGCCATGTCCAAGTGCCCCGAATATATTGGTGGTGCTGTCATAAAAAGTTAAGGTGCCGATTCCGGCGGTACTATCCCTCACCCATAGGCCGATATGGTATTTTTTATCTTCTGAAGACATCACCGGTGACACCATTGCCTCGCCTCTGTTGATACCGGATTCGTAGCTGATTTTCAAAGGCTTGCCCCCACTGTTGTTTATCTCATCTACCAATTCTCCGATATCTTTCACAGCTTTGTCATTAATACGGGTAATAACACAGCCTGACCTTATTCCGCTGTTCTTTACCGGAATCAACTTTTGTCCGTTATATTCAACATCTGATATCCCTATAACGAGTATGCCATCCAGCTTCAGCCTAACACCGACTGTATTTCCGCAGGCTATAACCTGCCTGTTTGATACAATATCAACACTGACAGTCTTTACCGGCAGAAGGCCGAAAAAACTAAAATTCAGCTTGACGCTTCCGCCTTTTACAGAAAAAAGCGAAACCGGCCTGGAAAATCCGACATGACCACCTGCCGCTTCAATATTTCTTCCATTGAGCTTGAGTATTCCTTCTCTATCAGCTTTAATTCTTAATGGTAAAAGACTGCTGATATCGTAAGAGTATTCTTCACCTTCTATAAGCACCATTTCACCTGGAATAGTCAAAATAACCTTTGCATATGATGCGGCAAAAACTGCAAGCACAGATAGTGTTAAAACAATCAGTATCTTTCTATAAGTTGTCAATTGTTGTTCAACCTCCTGCAAGTAAGTTAACCTTTTGCAAATTCATTTATTCAAACAAATAAATGAATTGGAGGTAAATATGGATAAAAGCAAGAAATTCCGGCGTTTTAGCCGGATTTTCTTGCTTTTACTCTCTAAATCAAGCTCTGCTTAGATTTTTTTGCGCTATTTAACAGCTATTCGGTATATTATTGCCTATTGACGTATAATATTATTCATTGTATAGTATTATGTATAAGGTGTTATTCAACGTCGGCTTTATAAAAGCTTATTTGACAGGAGTGTGAATGTATGAGATCAATGGTATGTATCACAGGTGCAACGGGCGGGCTTGGAAAGGCATTTGCGGTGGAATGCGCGGTACGCGGCTGGGATCTGTTCCTGACCGATCTTTCCGAAGAACCATTGAGTCAGCTGTCCCGCAGCCTGGCAAACACCTATAATGTCATTGTGCATTATCATAGCTGTGATTTGACGGACATTGAAGCCAGAACGGAATTGTTCGAGCACATTCGGCAGAATGGTCTCACCTTCAATTTCTTAATTAATATAGCCGGTCTTGATTATGAAGGACCGTTTTTCGAAAGAACACGCGAACAGATAAGGACCATCCTACGGCTTAATATAGAAGCAAATCTCGAAATGACCAGCGCCGCAATGAAGTTTCGCGATAATTCAAGAGCCTTCAGAATTATTAATGTAGCAAGCCTTGCGGCATATTACCCAATGCCCGCCAAAGCTATGTATGCTTCGTCGAAACGCTTTCTACTCGATTTTTCAAGAGCTCTGGGCGAGGAAATACGACCGCTGGGTGCCACCGTAACAACGCTTTGCCCGGCAGGGATGCCAACCACGCCGGAGTGCATCAGAGCTATAGAGGCACAAGGAGTAGCGGGCAAAATCACTACGCTTAATGTGGGCTTTGTAGCTGCAGGCACCATTGACAGAGCGTTAAAAGGGAAAGCAGTATATATTCCGGGTTTTTTTAACAGGCTATTGCGAACTATCGGCAGTATAGTGCCCACCTCTCTTATAGCTCGTATGGTAGGCGGCCGCTGGAAAGAGGCTCAGAGAAAAAGGGCTGCAATTAAGCAGGTAGCGTAACCGGAGCCATTATAAATATCAAGGTGGCAATAATGCATAGTGTTTTCCATTTGGAGCTAAATACGGATAATATCAAGCCCTATTTAGATTTTTTCGCACTATTAAGCATCTCTTCAGCATATTTCAGTGACGTATCGGTGGTCGCAGCGCCTCCAATGAGCCTGGCAATCTCTAGAATGGCTTTATTACCATTAAGCTTTGAAACAATTGTCTTCGTACTCTTTTCTCCAATAACCTTTTCAATGAGAAAATGATTATCTGCCATGCAGGCAATCTGGGCAAGGTGAGTTACACATATTACCTGATGCCCAAGTGATATGTAGGACAACTTCTCCGCAACCTTCTGTGCAGCCTTGCCCCCTATTCCTATGTCGATCTCATCAAAAATCATTGTTGGAATTCTGTCAACCTCCGCCAGAATTGTCTTAATGGCCAGCATGATTCTGGACATTTCACCTCCGGATGCTATTCTGGCAAGAGGTTTTAAAGGTTCTCCCGCATTTGCGGAAATCAGGAACTCAACCCTGTCAAGGCCGTTCTGTGTATATTTCCTTCCCTCAAGGCGGTCTGATATGGTGTCAAACTGAATATCCGCCTTAAATCTGGATTTTTTCATTTCCAGATCATCCAGCTGTTTACTTATTCTATCTTCCAATATCGAAGCCACCTTTATACGCTTTGCATTTAGATTTCGGGAAACTTCGTACAGCAAGGCATCCAGTTCGGTCAGCCGCGTCTCCAAATGTAATGCAGACTCTTCGCATTTTGCCATCGCATTAAGTTGTTTTTCCGCCTCTGTGCAGAATTGATGAATGGCAGCAATGGATGTTCCGTATTTCCTTTTCAGTCTAAATATCAGATCCAGCCTTTCCTCTATTTCCTCCAGGAGGGCTGGATTGAATTCAATATTTTCCTTGCTCCTTCTCATGTCTTCTGCAAGATCTTCAAGCTGGTACAGCATGTCCTGAAGACGTTTGTGTAAAACCCCATAGCCTTCCTCCAACCTTGAAATGTTGTTCATCTGAGTTAGAGCCTCGTTCATCATATCTATTGCCGGTTTTCCTGCCTGCTCTCCTGAAGAAAGAAGACTGTATGCCAACGATAGGGAACCTGATATTTTTTCTGCGTTGACCAGCAGCAGTTTCTGTCTGTTCAACTCCTCTTCTTCAGTGACCTTAAGCTTTGCTTTTTTTATTTCATCAATTTGGAATTTTAAAAGGTCCATTTTTCTTTCACGCTCGCCCAGATCTCCGGACAAAGCTTTTAACTGGGCTTTTGTATCCTTGTATTGTTCCAGAAGATTTGAATATTCACGCTTCAATAATAGAACCTCTTCTCCTCCGAATGAGTCCAGAAGCTCTATGTGTTTCTCGGTTTTTAAAAGTGATTGGCTATCATGCTGCCCATGCAAATCTATCAAACGTTCGCCTATTGTTTTCAGAAGTGAAGCAGTCACCATATTGCCGTTGACTCTGCAAGTGTTTCTGCCGGATTGAGTAATCTCTCTCGACAGGATCAGCGTACCGTCTTCTTCAGGTTCCATTCCCATTTCATTGAAAATATCTCTGAAACGTTCAGCGTCAACTTGAAAAGCAGCCTCAACAACAGCTTTCCCTGAACCGGTCCTGATGATATCTCTTGTTACCCTTTCGCCCAGAATAGCATTGAGAGAATCTATGATAATTGACTTTCCCGCACCGGTCTCACCGGTAAGTATGTTCAGACCGTCACCCAGCTCAATACTAACCTCATCAATCAATGCAATGTTGTGAATGTCAAGCTGTAAAAGCATATTATCCTCCATACCCCCCAATATTTAATTAATCATTTTACTGAGTTTGTTTACCAATTCTTCTGCGATTTTTTCAGTTCTGCACACAATCATTATGGTATCATCGCCGGCAATGGTACCGACGATCTCCATCCATTTTAATGTATCCATCGCAGAAGCCGAAGCCTGAGCCATTCCAGGAAGGGTTTTTACTACTACAATATTACTTGCGTAATCGCAGTTTACAAAGGATTCGGTAAAAATAGTCAGCAACCTGTTTGTGAATGTGCCTTCACTTTGGGATATGGGAGCATATTTATAATGCTCGTCATCTACTGTAACCTTAATCAGTCTTAGATCCTTGATATCTCTGGATACGGTGGCCTGAGTCACACTCATTCCATGTTCCCTGAGTTTGTCCGCCAGCTCTTCCTGTGTTTCGATTTGATATTTTTCAATCAGTTCCAATATTTTTGCATGTCTGCTGTATTTCATCTTTTTTTAAACTCTCTCCCCTATAATATATTTTTGTTCTAAGTATATTAAAGAAGTTCCTGGAGTTCATTTTTATAAGCTTAATGCTATAAGGTGATTTCCTGATCTCGACAATATCGCCACCTCCTATTTCATGCCCTTCCTGGCCATCGAGCGTTACCATCGCGTTATGATTGAAATCTTCATCAACAACGGCCTTGACTACACTGTCAGCCTTGGTCACGAAGGATCTTGAATACAAAATATGAGGACATATTGGCGTAATAAGAATTAAATTCGTATCCGGCTCTACAATTGGCCCTCCGGCAGATAATGAATAAGCTGTTGAACCAGTCGGGCTCGATATAATCAATCCATCCCCGGGGAAAGAATCTACGAAGACATCATTAATGTATGTTTTAACATGAATGATCCTTGAAATAGCGCCTCTTGTAATCACAGCGTCATTGAGTGCGGTTTCGTATACAGGCGCCTTGTCTTTTCTATTAATGGCCGCTTCCAGCATCATTCTTTCTTCGATTACATATCTGTTGTCAAAAAGCTGCTCAATCGCAAAATCAATATTATTTCTGTCAACCTCAGTAAGAAAACCAAGGTTGCCAAGGTTTATACCCAGTATGGGCAGTTCTTTCATATATACCTTTCTCGCAACCTTTAAAAAGGTACCGTCTCCTCCAAGGCACACGACCAGTTCACTACGGCTGATGACTCCATTCTCATCCCCGCATTGCTCGCCAATACCGGCCTTCTGTGATAACTCATCCGTCATCATCGCTCTGCCGCCCTGCTTCACAATGCTATCCGCAAGAATTTTTGTATATGTGAAATCCGCATCCCTGTCAACGTTTGTAATAATACCGATTGTTTTCATCGATACCTCTATGTATAATTATTCATAAGACATTATACCGTATATTCCAAGGAAACACAATTTTTAGTTCATTTCAACTTTTTTAGTTCATTTCAACTGTGCATGTGAGAGCTTGACTTCTTCGCCGATAATCGCAAATATTTCCTGAACATGTTTTAAACCGGTATTCAGGGACAGATAACACAGGTATTCAATATTGCCTTCCGGACCTTTTATAGGTGAATAGGTAAGCCCTCTAAAACAAAAGCCGATACCGACTGCAAAACTGATAACATCTTCGGCAACCTGTCTGTGCACTGCAATGTCTCTTACTACACCGTGCTTCCCAACCTTACCGCGGCCTGCTTCAAATTGTGGTTTTATCAGGCAAACCACCTCGCCATGCTCTTGGTTCAGAAGCTCGCGAACTACAGGCAATACCCTTTTTAGAGAAATGAAAGAAACGTCAATCGAAACAAAATCAGCAACAATTCCTATGTCATCAGGTTTCACATACCTTATATTGGTTCTCTCAATATTTTTTACACGCTCATCTTTTCTCAATGTCCAGGACAGTTGACCATAACCCACATCGATAGCCACTACCTTCACAGCGCCGTTTTTTAGCATACAGTCGGTAAAACCGCCTGTAGACGCTCCTACATCAATCGTCTGTTTTCCGCTAAGCTCTATGCCAAAATATTGCAGTGCCTTTTCCAATTTCAGCCCGCCTCTGCTGACATAGGGATTAAGATTCTCCCTAAGTTCGATAAGCGTATCCTCCGCATAGCCGCTGCCCGCCTTGTCCACCCGCTCGCCATTCACATATACTAGACCTGCCATAATCGAACTCTTTGCCCTTTCACGGCTTTCACACAAGCCCTTCCGCACCATTAATATATCGAGTCTTTCCTTCTCCAAAAAGGCACCTCCAGTCTTAAGCATAGCCGGTATAACAATGTCAATGCAACTATTCTATTTATAGCAGTTTGAGTATTCCCTTCACAAGCGCATCAGTGTCCAGACCGAACTTTTTATAAAGGTCATTTCTTGAACCATGCATTATGGGAACATCGGGGAAACCATAGATACCTGTCTTTATTTTAAGGCTGTTTTTGTTTATTAGTTCCAGAATACTATTTCCGAAACCACCTTTTACCACATGATCCTCTAAAGTTGCTATTGCCCGGGTTTTGGCGGCACTTTCCAATATCAGTCTGGCATCCAGCGGTTTAATAAATCTCCCATTGATAACTTCTGTACTGATTCCCTTTCCCTTAAGCAGTTCTGCAACTCTTAATGCAATTTCCACCATGTTCCCAACTGCTATGATTGAAACATCACTGCCTGAAAGCAGCTTTACCCCTTTCCCGTAATGAATCTCCGAAGACTGTGCCAATTGCCTTTTACCTGAGCCTCGCGGATATCTTATGGCTATCGGTCCGTTAAACCCTGATACCGCAAATTGCAGTAACGCCTCAAATTCGTTATAATCGCAGGGTGCTGCTATTGTCATATTCGGTATATGATTTAAAAAAGAAATGTCGTACAATCCCTGGTGGGTTTCACCATCTTCGCCCACAACACCAGCCCTGTCAATTGCCAGCACTACATGCAGATTCTGCAGAGCTACATCATGAATGATTTGGTCATAGGAACGCTGCAGAAAAGATGAATATACCGCCACAACAGGCTTAATTCCTCCCTTTGCCAGTCCGGCGGCAAAGGTAACGGCATGCTGCTCCGCTATTCCCACATCAAAAAACCTTTCCGGGAATTTCTTCGAAAACTCATCAAGACCGGTGCCCTGTGGCATCGCAGCTGTAACCGCAGCTAACTTTGGCTCGGTTAATGCGAGGCTGACCATTTTATTGCCAAAAATATCGGAATAAGTTGACCCGTTATTGACTTTAACTTCACCTGTTTCGATTTCAAAAGGTGCTATACCGTGAAAATCCTGAGGTTTATCTTCAGCAAACCTGTAACCCTTGCCCTTTTGCGTACGCACATGTATCAATACAGGACCCTTTAGCACCTTCGCCCTTGCAAACACCTCAGACAGTTCACCAATATCATGTCCGTCAATCGGCCCCAAATACTTTAGTCCCAGTTCCTCAAAAATCATTCCCGGCATGACCATATACTTTATAGTGCCCTTTGCCCTGTCCAATGCACGGGCTGCTCTTTTACCTAAGGCGGGGATTCTGTTCAGAAAAGTGTCAAAATCTTCCTTAGCCTTGGAATAAATAGGCTGTGTCCTGATTTTACTCAAATAGCGAGAAAAACCCCCAACATTTTTGCTGATTGACATTTCGTTGTCATTGAGAATAATAATCAAATTGTTGGAAGATCGGCCTGCGTCATTCAATGCTTCAAAGGACATCCCGCCGGTCATCGCTCCATCACCAATCACCGCCACAACAGAATAGTGCTCCTTCAGAATGTCCCTGGCCTTAGCAATCCCCAGCGCCGCCGATATGGAAGTGCTGCTGTGTCCTGTATTAAAGGAATCATAGTCGCTTTCGCAATTCTTGGGAAAACCTGAAATTCCATCCATTTGTCGAAGTGTGTCAAACTTCTCTCTCCTGCCTGTTATTATTTTATGCACATAGGATTGATGCCCAACATCCCAAATAATCTTGTCCCTCGGGGTAAGGAAAACCTTGTGTAATGCAAGTGTCAATTCAACAACCCCAAGATTGGATGACAAATGACCACCGGTTATTGAAACCTTTTCAATGAGGAAATACCTTATTTCATCAGCCAGCGCCTCAAGTTGCTGAAGATTAAGCATTCTTATGTCATCCGGTGAACCTATGTTGCCAAGCAGGCTTCCTGCAGTATTTTTCTCTGTCATTTTTTTGTTTTCCCTTTTCTTTTGATTAATGTAAACCTATCCAATACAAATTTAATTACGACACTGACCCTATATGTTATATTATTGCTGCCGCGAAGTGCTATCGTTTTTCCAAGCGCCTTACCGCCTACCGTTACTGCTGTTATGAGACCTGTTAACACCAGCTCGGTGAATTTAACAGCCTGCTTGCTCCCGATGATTCTGAAGATAATGTAAGTACCTGCCGCTCCGCTGATGATACCGCAAATATCACCAACAATGTCATTACACACATTGGATACTTTATCCGCATTGCGAATAAGCTTTATTGACTGTTTTGCAGCATAAAGCTTTCTGGAAGCCATGGCATGGAACGGTTTTTCGTCCGCTGCGGTAACCGCAGTTCCTATGATATCAAAAAAAATATTTATCAGAATAATGATGAAAATAACAAGAAAAGCCATAATGATGTCAGCTTCTTTTAAAATATTTGAAGAAGCAATGGTCAATATTGTAGCAATTAAAAAAGAAACAACTGTAACGGTCAAAGTCCATATGACGTTATTTTTTTTTGAGCCGGCTATAGTGTTATTCTTGAATCTTACCTTCTTTTGGTCAACCGGATGCTTGCAATTGCCATCCACTAAGCTAAACCTCCATTTTATAAAGGGGGACACCTCGTGTCCCCATACATATAACCGGATGGCAACATGTTGAGTCAATTTTGCGGCTTAGGTCAGGCAGGATTTCCCCCGGCAATACTGTAATGTCACCATAACAGCGGTTTCCCATTATATTCCCGGCCACTGTGTTACCACTGGCGGGGCCTGATTGCCACTTAGTCCACACTTCAATCCCCAACATACTTCTGATAGAACAGCCTAGGAGTTTTCCTCGGCAGTCTGTCCATTCCTTAGCCTCTTTTGCAAATATGGTTTCAAATAGCGATAATGCGTTTATACCGGCCAGTATCCGCGCATCTGATCCATTATCCACCATACCCACTCAAGGCAGGCTACACTGTTCACAGCATCATTTGATACCGCCTAACAGGTTTAATCCCTGCTCGTGGTCTACGTGCAGTGCTGCCGCTATCTTCTTAAATCCTGTGGGCATATAGCCTCACACGATTTTAGTCTGATTTGTCATGTAAATGGCCATTAGCCGCAACACTTGCTTTTTTCCCAAAAGTCAGGGTCTCCACGGTAGAGGGGTCAACGCCCGCATGCCATTGCAGATCGCCCCTAAACCTTAACTCCCAGCATCAACCCACCACTGGGCGTAGCAAGCCGACACCAGGAACTTCATCGATATGCCCTTAAACGGATTTTTAGGCCCGCCTTCAGAAATGGCAGTACTGACTAGAATACTGCGCCATCCCGTTTATGAGTCACCATTATAACATATATGCAGATTCCTATAAAGAATTACTGCAGTTTGATTTATATTCAAATAGAACAGATTAAGGCTTTACGCTTCATTATCGACATTATGCTTACCTATTAACCCTGTATATAAGCCATTCGTGCTTTCATCCCGGAGTTATCATTTATTGCGATCTCTTATATGTAAGGCAAGGTCTTTTAAGAACTTTGCTTTCTGCCCAAAACTATCAAGCGCATCCACAGCTGCATGAACGGCTATCTCAAGCAGCATCTCCGCCTTTTCCACTCCAAACAGCGTCACATAAGTTGATTTGTTGCCGGCGGCATCTCTTCCGGCTGCTTTCCCCATCTCTTCCATGCTGCCCTTAACATCCATGATGTCATCCTTAATCTGAAAAGCCAGACCGATATTTTCTGCATATTTCGACAACTGTCTGTATTCGTCCTCCGATGCGCCGCTAAGTATAGCACCTGCAAGCACAGGAGCTTTAATCAGCGCGCCGGTTTTACACCTGTGCATGAATTCAAGGGTTTCTTTCGAAACATCAGAACCTTCAGATTCCAGATCCACCACCTGGCCGCGTATCATGCCTTCCGCACCTGCACTCTCGGCAATGATATGCATTGCCGCCAGCTTTGGCTTCAGATTGTCACTGTTTGCCATACAATGCAATAGCATCAGTTCAAACGCCTTATTTAAAAGCGCATCGCCCGCCAGAATCGCCAGAGCATCTCCGAATACCTTATGGTTTGTTGGCTTACCCCTTCTGTAATCATCATTATCCATTGCCGGCAAATCATCATGAATAAGAGAGTACGTATGTATCATTTCAATCCCGCAAGCAAAAGGAAGCACATTCCTCCTGTCACCTCCCAGCATTTCGCACACCGCAAGAGCCAAAACAGGTCTCAGTCGTTTGCCTCCTGCCATAAGGCTATATTTCATCGCTTTATATATATTTGAACCGGGTCCGTCAGTTATAACCAGATAATCATCCAGTGCATTATTTACGTACAGGTTCCATTTATCAAGCTGTGCCTCAAAATCCATTGCCGCCTCCAATAAAATATAATGCATAAAAAATATTCCTCTGCATTAAGTAACTTCTGCAACTAAAATAGACTACTATACAGGAATTTCATTTTCCGTTATTTTACCATTTTCGCCTTCCACGAGCATCATTATACTGCGTTCCGCTTCATCAAGCCTCTTACTGCAGTATTTTGTCAGCTCAACACCTCTCTGGAAGCAATTAATTGATTCATCCAATGGTAATTCGCCTTTTTCAAGTTTTTTTACGATTTCTTCCAGTTCAACTATTGCCTTTTCGAAACTCATACTGTTGTCTCTCATCACTCTTCATCCCCCTTAATACCTTCAACCAAACATTTCAGTATGCCGTCCTTTAAATACACTTCAAGCCTGTCACCTATTTCAACTGTTTTTATAGATTTGATCAGAGTATCGTCTTTTCCCGATTTGACTATACTAAAACCCCTTGCCAGCGAATTCAGCGGGCTTAATGTATTAAGCTTTGCCGCAAGCAGCGAGAGTCTGTTTCTGCAGTCGGCCCTCAATGCTGCAAGAGCCTTTTGCATATAACGTTTTTGCACATCCAGAAGCATGCGTTCCTGATAAACCTTGTTGTAGGGTTGTTTGAATACAACGCTTCCGCACAGCCTTTTCACCGCTAATCTCTCCATTGCCGTTTTCTTTGCAGCTCCATTACGAAGCCGCATTTTCAGACTGTCCAGCCTATTCTCCACAAGAGTCCTTTCAGGCATTACCAGTTCTGCTGCTGCGGAAGGAGTGGATGCGCGAACATCAGCAACAAAATCGGCAATAGTAAAGTCCGTTTCATGCCCTATAGCCGAAATAACCGGTATCTCAGACTCGTATATGCTGCGAGCCACAATTTCTTCATTAAATGCCCATAGTTCTTCCAGAGAGCCACCACCCCTGGCGACAATAATAACCTCTACATTATCAAGTTCGTTCAGACGTCGGACAGCTGCGGCTATCTGGCCTGCAGCCTGTGCTCCCTGTACCTGCACAGGGTACACCTTAATGTTTACATTGTAAAATCTTCTGCTTAGTATATTGATAATATCCCTTACCACAGCTCCTGTTGAAGAGGTTATAATGCCTATTGAACCAGGCATGTAAGGGAGTTTTCTTTTTCTTTCTTCATCAAAAAGCCCTTCTTCCTGCAGCCTCTTTTTTAGCTTTTCAAAGGCCACAAAAAGAGCCCCCACACCATCAGGCTGCATTTCCTCCGCATAAAGCTGGTACTGGCCATCTCGCTCAAATACGGAAATGTACCCTCGTATGAGCATCCTCATGCCATCCTCAGGCATAAACTTAAGGGATGCCGCATGAGAGCGGAACATGACACATTTCAGTACCGCTTTTTCATCTTTCAGGGTAAAATAGAAATGGCCGGAATAATGGTTTTTAAAATTGGATATCTCTCCCTTCACCCACAATCCGGAAAGAATGATATCGCCGGAAACCAAATCCTTCATGTACTTATTTACATCTGATACTGATAAGACGTTCTTCATCGACATGCTGTTCAACCACCGTCAGACTGTTCTACAGGTAACGCTTTTACCTTTGAAACCTTGCTTAATATGCCGTTCACAAAAGAACTGGCATCATTACTGCTGTATTTTTTTGCAAGTTCTACCGCCTCGTTTACGGAAACACTATATGGTATGTCATCCCTAAAGCATATTTCGTATATGCTAAGGCGCATTATGGAAAGGTCCACCTTTGAAATTCTGCTTATTTTCCAATCCTTTGAATTAAACTCAATTATGCTGTTTATATACTTCCGATTGCTATAAACGCCGTCTATGACATTGTCAATATATACTTTGTCTTTTTCAGCAAGCGTATTCTCTGTAAAAAACTGCTCTATCTGTTCTTCCCTGTTTTCTTTTTGCATCTCCAACTGGTATAAGAGCTTCATCGCTAACTCCCTGGAGGCTCTGCGTCCCATCTGTTTTCCTCCCTTTTCTCCCCCTACCGGTAAGTTCCGGGTGGCAAAACCCTGTCCAGAAGGTTCTTTATGTAATCCTTGTCACCGTGTATTCTTTTGCCGATATAATAGCCGGCACCGGCAAATAATGCAATAAAAAGCACTTTAAAAAGTCCGAGCACCAATATGAGGACAGCCATCAGGAATCCAATGGCAGCCCCTGTGATTTCGCCCCGGCGGGCTTCGTAAAACAACAATAATTTTTCAAGGTTCATTACAGGCACCTCCATTATTCTACCCTGGCCTTATATGTAATATTGGAATAAATACTGTCCACAATCACCCCAACTTGCTTTACAGTAATTCCGGAAGCATCCTCTACCGCTTTTTTAACCCTGCTCTGCACTTCTTCCGATATGACCGGTATACTCAAATCAGGCATGACAACAATTCTTGCCTCAACGCTTACGCCTTCCTCCATTTTTTTAACAATGGTTTTGCACTCTCTTACTCCTCCAACTTTTTTCGAAGCATTTAGCGCTATGTTTTCAATAGAATTGAGAGAAATCCTTATTTCCCCGATATTAGTATGTTTACTGACAGCTTTTTTATCCTTACTTCTTTTGAATCCGGAAAGCAAAAACATCACACTTAATGAGAAGAATATCAACGCAATTACAAAAACCGCTATTCTCGAACCAGTCGCCCCGTCTGCGAAAACATCCTCTGCCAGATAGTCTGAAACGCCTGCAAAAGCTTCCGTCCTCACGGTTATGTATATTACCGTTGCAGAAATCATCGCCAGACAGAATGCATAAATAGCCAGCAGCACCCTAAATAAAATATTCATAGACAAATCACCCCTCCAATAACAAATTTTCTTTGGTTACAAAACATAAAATAACATAAAGGATATAATTGCATTATATTCTATTTTC
>CAYGHY010000003.1:19574-35045 GCA_964349435.1 uncultured Oscillospiraceae bacterium | reverse complement strand
TGAGCACCCTCCTTAAACCGGGAAAGGGGAGTCCCCTTTCCAAACCCCAGCATAGTAATTTCTTAGGAGATTTATAAATTCCTATGCTTGAACAAATTTCATTAGCTATCATATCGCAGCTAAGGGTCGGCTGAAATATTACTTCCGATTCCTTTCTGGGGAATGGAGCTTCAGTATAGTTCCCCGGAAAAGTTTTAGCGCAAGTTATATTTTAACAATCACTAAGCTACAAACATTAGTATACATAATTTCCACACATGGTAGCAAGTAATATTATTAATTTCCATAGCTGAAAAAGCGTATTGGAAAATATCAAATTTAAGAAATGTTTACTCCTGTCGGATGATTAATATATAATGAGAGGTGCACATGTCAATGTGTTGGTGTGAGTAAAAAATATAATATGACGAGGTGTATACATGCTGACAAATGTAGAGATTCAGAAAATAATCCCTCACAGGTATCCTTTTTTGCTAGTTGACAGGATAATCGAATTGGAACCCGGAAAGAGGGCGGTGGGTATAAAAAACGTAACAGCCAATGAACCTTTTTTTCAAGGTCATTTCCCGGGTTTTCCGATAATGCCGGGAGTGCTTATCGTAGAAGCTCTTGCTCAGACAGCGGGCATCGCAGCGAATAAAGATGCCGCAAGTGCTGAAGGTGCCGAAGATAGTACAGGCGGTGCAAGGCTGGGTGTTTTTGCCAGTATTGACGAGATGAGGTTTAAAAGACAGGTAACGCCGGGTGATACACTGCGGCTGGAGGTTGAAATACTCTCCTCGAAAATGGGTGTGGTGAAGGCAAAGGTCAAAGCCACTGTTGAAGATAAAACTGCGGCTGAGGGTGAAATCCGGTTTGCGATCACATCAGTGATGAAATAAAAAATTCTTATGCTGGGGTCCGGAAAGGAGAATCCCCTTTTTAAGTTGTGAGCGAAGCGAATTTCCTTAAATCCAGGAAAAGCTCACCGACCCTGTATATGTCTCCGGCACCCATAGTTATAATGAGGTCTCCTGATCTTGCATTTTTGTCCAGATATTCGACGATATTTTCAAGACCTTTTATATAAAGTGTCTGCTTCCCATTATTATTAATCTTATCCGCCAGCATTCCCGAGTTGACTTCGCCGGTATCAGCCTCACGCGCGGCGTAGATGTCGGCTAAGATGATGATGTCGGCATCTTCAAATGATGTCGAAAATTCTTCCATTAGGAATTTTGTACGAGTATAGGTATGCGGCTGGAATACACACCAGATGCGCGAATGCGCGCATTTCCCGGCCGCTTTCAATGTAGCTGCCACTTCTGTAGGGTGATGGGCATAATCATCAATGACCGTAATGCCATCTCTTGTACCCTTCAGTTCAAACCTTCTGCGGGTTCCGCCGTATTTTAAAAGCGCCTTTGCAGCTGTAGTTAAACTGCAGCCCATGATGCTGCAGGCGGCAATTGCCGCAAGGGAGTTGCTGACATTGTGAATTCCCGGCACTTTAAGCTTTATTTCTGCAGCCGGTTCACAGTGATATAGCAGTGTGTACGTTGCGCAGCCCAAATCGTTAAAGGAAACATCCGATGCGCTCCAGGTGTTTTTTTTATCATGCAGTCCGAAGGTTACTTTATTGCAGGATACAAGTTCCATAACATCAACGGCCGCCTGATCATCACTGCAGACGACCAGGTAGCCATCCTCCGGAACAAGCCTGGCAAAATCCGAAAAGGTGTTCTTTATATGCTCAAGATCTTTGAAATAATCTGCATGATCATACTCGATATTTAGAATAACTTCAAGATATGGATGGAATTTCAAGAAACTTCCTGTGTATTCGCAGGCTTCTGCCACAAAAAATTCACTTTCGCCTACTCTGGTTGTTCCCCCAATCGCATCCAGTTCACCTCCGATATGAATTGTCGGGTCAAGACCTTCCTCAAGCAGGATCATTGAAATCATAGCGGTAGCGGTGGTTTTTCCATGTGTACCTGATACAGCAATGCTTCTTGAATACCCCTTCATAAGCTCACCAAGCAGTGTAGCCCTGTCTATGCAGGGTACGCTAATCTTTTCGGCTGCTGCAAGCTCGGGGTTCCTACTGTTTACAGCTGCCGTATATACCACAAGATCCGCTCCTGTGATGTTTTCTGCATGGTGTCCTATCGCTATTTTTATGCCCATCTTCTCCAACTTTTGAGTTATGGAGGAGGAATTTATGTCCGAGCCTGTAATTATGAAACCCTGACCGACAAGTATTTCAGCAAGTCCGCTCATGCTGATTCCGCCGATTCCGGTAAAGTGTATCCTCTTTATATCCCTGGAACTTAAAAGGCTGTTAATCTGCAAGTTTTAACACTCCCTGCCTAATTTTTATACAATTACCCTCCAAAATAGATAATACATTATTTCTTAACAAATGTAAAATGTGATTTCGCCGTAAAAAACGGTTCAGAACTTATTCCGGCTTTTTCATGCAGCTTGCATAAAGCTGCTTAGCTAAAGTATAATGTAAGAAGACAATTTCGAGATGAATATAGGTAATTCGCTCGGGTATGAACGTGGAAAAGGTTCCCTTTTTATAGTCTTTGCTTAACACTTATTTATATTGAGGAGGATTGGAAATGGCAAAAGGTGGTTTTTCGGGCTTTGGAGGCGGCAACATAAACAATCTGATGAAACAGGCGCAGAGGATGCAGAAGGATATGGAAAAAATGAAGGCTGAGCTGCAGGATAAGGAAGTTGAAGCTACTGCCGGGGGCGGGGCAATCAGAGTAGTTGCCACCGGCAAAAAGCAGATAAAGGAAATCCTTATAAACCGCGATGTAGTGGATCCGGATGATGTAGAAATGCTGCAGGATCTGGTACTGGCAGCCGTAAATGAAGCGCTCCGCATGGCCGATGAAATGGTCAACGGCGAGATGTCAAAAGTAACAGGCGGTATGGGCGGACTTGGCGGGATGTTCTAATATGAGCTATTTTTATGCTCCCCCTGTTGCAAAATTAATAGAAGAATTTGAAAAGCTTCCGGGCATTGGTCATAAAACTGCCCAGAGGCTTGCTTTTCATGTATTGACTCTGCCTGTTGAAAAGACGGAAATCCTTGCGAATTCCATCAGGGATGCAAAGCTTAAGACACGCTATTGCTCAATATGCAGTAACCTCACCGAAGCCGATCCCTGTGGAATATGCAGCAGCGTCAAGCGCGACCAGGGGATTATTTGTGTGGTAGAAGATCCCAGGGATGTTGTGGCCATGGAAAGAGTACGTGAGTTCAGAGGGCTGTATCATGTGCTCCAAGGTGTCATTTCACCTATGGAGGGCATTGGTCCCGAAGATATAAAAATCAAAGAATTGCTTCGCAGGATAAGCGCAGGTGATATTCGTGAAGTCATACTCGCCACCGACCCCGATGTAGAAGGTGAAGCGACGGCCATGTACATATCAAAACTGCTCAAGCCGATAGGCATCAAAACTACGCGAATCGCATACGGCATCCCTGTCGGAGGAGATCTTGAGTATGCCGATGAGATGACTCTGGTCAAAGCGCTGGAAGGCCGTCGCGAGATATAAATGCGGCGATTTGCCTGGTCTGGAATTCAGGAAGATTTGAATCATTTGGAAGTTTATTAATTCCTATGCTCTAAATGAAGCCGGTATATTGCTCTTTAGCAAAGAACCGGCTTTTTATTATTTTATCATAGAAATTTTTTTATAAAACATTATTAATATAATTGCGTATAATCAAGTGTAAGCTTAATAATATTAATATCGATATTGATTATATTAATATTAAGTACCAACGAACTCTTGACAAATGGAATTAATTATAATAGTATATGTTAAGGTATGAAAATCGCTGCGACGAGCTTACATGGACAATTATACCTTCAAAAGCTCATAAAAGTTTGTTTTTTAAGCAAGCTTTTGAAGGATAATTATACAATATATTTTAAGTAAATTAAGGAGCATGTGCATGCAGAGAGAAGCACTGGGAAGATGCCCGGTATGCGGGCAAAATACCGAGGTTACTGCAATCAGCTGTAATGAATGTGGTACCAGGATTGAAGGCCACTTTCAGCTTTGCAGATTCTGCCGGATGACAGAGGAGCAGAAATCCTTTATTGAGATTTTCGTAAAATGCAGGGGAAATATAAAGGAGGTTGAGAAGGAGCTCTGTATCTCTTATCCTACCGTAAAGAACAGACTGGAGGATGCCGCAAATGCACTGGGCTACAGCAATGCTCAGGACTGCAGTTGCAATGGCCCGGATGCATCGGAGCGCAGAAAAGAGGTGCTGAATCAGCTTGAAAATGGAGAAATCTCAGTGCAGGAGGCGCTGAACTGGCTCAAGGACTAAACCGGACAATCGATGATTGCCATTGGCACACCATACGGTAACAATTAATAATAAATTAAATTTTAGGAGGTAAAAAACATGTCATTAAGCGAAGAAAGAATGATGATACTTAAGATGCTGCAGGAAGGGAAGATTACTAGCGATGAGGCTGCAAAGCTCCTCCAGGCATTGGATGCAAATCAGAATCAGTCATCCGGAAGCAGCAGTACAGGAGGTTATAACACAGGCAGACAATATCAGAAGCCCCAGCATAATTACTACGACGAAGTGGCAAAATTCAGGGAGAGAATTCACGAATGGAAGCGTGACATCTCAAAAAATTACAGCCAGAAGGATTTCGACAAAATGGTTGATGAATTTAGTACTAAAGCGGAAAAAGTGGGTAAAGATGTAGCAACAATCACTTTTGGCGTAGTTGACAAGGTTGTTGACTTTGTGGGAAGCTTCGTAGACACCGGCGCCTTCAATATTTTCGGGAGCTGTGTATTGGTCGAGAAGACTTATGAAGCGGAAGCTGTGGCAGGAGCAAATCTGGAACTCCAAGCTACAAACGGACAAATAACAGTTAAAAAACATCAGGAAAACAAGATTTTAATTAAAGCTAAAATCCGTAATTCGCAAACCGATACGGCAGAGGTTCTTGTATTCAGTAATGAAAACAACACAGTATCGTTGAAGCTGGCAAAACCTGATACTTTTAATCTGAGTGTTGCGTATGAAGTGTACGTCCCGTTGGTGAAGTTCAACAAACTGGTTCTTGAGACAAAAAATAGCAAGATATATGTTGAAGATACCCTTTCGGAGGAATTCATCAGTATTACGAAGAACGGAGCTATTGATCTAACGGGTGTAAACAGCAATAAGATTGCTGTGGAGACAAAAAATGCAAAGGTGGCTATCAATTATTTGATCGGCAGAGACATAAACATAAGTACCAAAAACGCAGCCATTGATATGAAAAATGTGAAGGCCGAGAAACTTGGTGCTTATACCATCAACGGGAAAATACTGCTGGAAAACCTTCAAGCCTATGACACTGCTTCGGAAATAAATCTTATACTAAAAACCAGGAACGCTGACATCAAGACCAATATGAATGACACGGATGACAGAGGCTACAAGGTGAAGGCCCACACCACTAACGGCGGCATAAACCTGCTTATACCAAACCTTTTATACCGTAACGCTCCTAAAGCAGAAGGTTCCGGCAAGGATGTGGAGGCTGAAACCGGCAATTACAGCAGTGCCGCTCATAGGGTTAATATCATTGCTGAGACGCTGAACGGTTACATCGAAGTGATTAAATAAGAACCGGGAGCTGCGCCCTCTCTGCATCATATTCCGCAGTGCTCGCAATAATAGTGGACCTGCTTGTCAACGTTGAGCGGGTTCACTTAAATCTTCATTTCATTTCCCGAAGTCTGCAACTTATTACTACAGCGATATTGTTAAAGCATAGGAATTTATAAATCTCCTAAAAAATACCTATGCCGGGGTTTGGAAAGGGGACTCCCCTTTCCCGGTTTAAGGAGGGTGCTCAGGATGCAAAATAAAGTTATATGGCACTCGCTATATTTCTGAAAGGCGCATAAACGCCGATGAATAAATGTTTATTTCGCTGAAGTATTATTTGCTTTATATTTTAGTTTCAATAGTTCAATATACTCCTCCACCTGCTTGACTGCTTCCTCAGGCAGGTCTGAGATATTAAAGCGCCGGTGCATTTTTGTACCGTTATCAGGAATAGATGCTTTGTGAATGTCAGATCGTCCCAGCAGATAATCAACTGATGTCTCATATATGTCTGCAAAGGTTTTTAGTGTATAGGGATCAGGTGAACTAACATTGTTCTCATAATTTGAGATAGTCTTGTTATGAATACCTGTGCTTTTAGCTACTTCTTTTTGTGTTAAATTTTTTGCTTCACGAGCATTTCTCAGGCTATCTCCCAGCGTCTTCAAATCAATCCCCCCATCAGTTCATTATAAATCATTCCCAGAAACACAGATTTATTTTCCAATAAATTTAGATTTTTGTATTGACGTCCAATATTATGAGACATATAATCTAAAGGAGTAAAGAGGTGAAAATCATTGGATGATAATAAGATGCTCCGGAAAGAAATTATTTTTTGTCTATCTGCATATTTGGATACATCCATAAAAGAAGCAGCTTTTTCAGGCATGGATAGTCCCGGAGATGGGATGAATCTGGAAGTTCTATCTGATATATTAATTACGCTGCTGTATTTGGAGAAAATCGCATAGTAGATTATGGCAGCCGTGTGTGTTATAATAAAACACCGATAATTCATGTTACGAGGTGTTTTATGTTTGATAAGCTGGAAGTTGCAGATAACAGGTATGATGAAATAAAACTAAAGCTCAGCGACCCGCAAGTTGTCAAAGACCCTGATGAGTACCGCAGACTCATGAAGGAGTTTTCTGATCTTGGGGAAATTGTAGAAAAGTATCGTTCATATAAGAAGGTCAACTCAGATGTAGCAGAGGCAAAGGAGCTTCTGAACGGCACTCTGGACAAGGATTTCCGCGAACTGGTGCAGCTGGAGTTTGACGAGGCGCGGGAGAAACTTGAGCAGATCAAGAAGGATTTGAAGTTGCTGTTGATGCCTAGCGATCCAAACGATAGCCGTAGTGTTATTGTTGAAATCAGAGGCGGCGCAGGCGGTGATGAGGCTGCACTGTTTGCGGGGGAGCTTTTCAGGATGTATATCAGATACAGCGAACGTCATCGCTGGAAGTCAGAAGTTCTTGATATAAATGAAACAGAAATTGGCGGCGTTAAAGAAGTTGTATTTTCCATAGATGCGCAAGGTGCTTACAGCAGACTGAAGTATGAAAGCGGCGTACACAGGGTGCAGCGTGTACCCTCTACAGAATCAAGCGGCAGGATTCACACCTCCACCGTCACTGTAGCAGTGCTTCCGGCAGTTGATGATGTGGAAGTGGATATCAATCCCAATGACCTGCAGATAGATACTTTCCGCGCCTCAGGGGCGGGTGGTCAGCACATCAATAAGACTGATTCCGCTATCCGGATTACCCATATGCCATCAGGCATTGTAGTAACCTGTCAGGATCAGCGATCGCAGCATAAAAATAAGGATAAGGCCATGAGAGTATTACGTTCCAAGCTGTATGACCGTGCACAGGAGCAGCAAGCCTCTGAAATTGCACAGTCCAGAAAAAGTCAGGTGGGTACCGGCGACCGGAGCGAGCGAATCCGCACCTACAATTTTCCTCAGGGCAGGGTATCAGATCACAGAATTGGTCTTACATTATATAAATTTGATGGGATTCTCGACGGAGACCTGGACGAGATTATCGATGCCCTAATTACAGCTGACCAATCAGAAAAATTAGTAATTGCTTCTGCCGGTGATGACTAATAAAGTTTGCTGTCTGCGAATAGAATGATAGAGGTCACTGTCCATAACTATTCGGAGGAAGCAGAGTGGAACACCTGATTAGAATAACATTGCTGGGGATTTTTTCCGGCTTTGCCGGTACAGGCTTAGGTGGGCTGTCAGTCTTTTTTGTTAAGAAACTTAGCAACCGCATTATGAGTACAATTCTGGAATTCTCCGCAGGGCTGATGACAGCAGTGGTCTGCTTTGAGCTTTTACCAGAGGCTTTCAATCTTGGCGGAACATTTTACACCCTTGCAGGTGTCGTATTTGGCATTTTTGTAGTAATTGTAATTGAAAATGCGCTAAAACAGTCAGCCTTGCTGAAAAAAAGTACTGATTCAGCTTTGCTGAGAACTGGTATACTTATGTCCGTCGCCATAGCGCTCCACAATTTTCCGGAAGGTTTTGCAGTGGGTTCAGGTTTTGAAACCTCCATTAATCTTGGCTTAACAATAACAATAGCAATTATTATACACGATATACCTGAAGGAATCGCCATGGCCATACCTATGCGCGCAGGCGGGTTTTCTAAAATGAAAACCTTCGCATACACTCTGCTTTCCGGTATACCAATGGGTTTGGGAGCACTGCTGGGTGCCGTCCTCGGTGAAATATCTGGTCTGCTTACCGCCTCATGCCTTGGATTTGCCGGCGGTGCAATGCTATATATAATATACGGCGAACTGGTGCCCGAGTCGAAGAGACTTTATCTTGGAAGGTTATCTTCATTGGGTAATGTATTAGGGATATTATGTGGTATAATAGTTTCAATATATAATTGATGGCTGGATTGCCCCGCTTTGCCCGCAATGACACATGAGAAACTGCCGCTTTATGCCCGCAATGACACATGAGAAACTGCCGCTTTGCTCGCAATTACACACATAAAAAGGAGAGACTTACTTTGAGGACAGAAATTATCAAGATAGATATAAACACTCCGGACTGGGACAAGCAGCTGGACCATGCCGCAGAAGTATTAAAAGCAGGAGGATTAGTCGCCTTCCCCACAGAGACAGTATATGGGCTCGGTGCAAATGCTCTTGACACAAAAGCTGTTGAAGGTGTTTTCAAAGCGAAAGGGCGTCCATCCGACAATCCATTGATTGTCCATATAGCTGATATTGGAGTTCTTGAGAGCCTTGTCAACACCGTACCCGAAACAGCTCCCCTGCTGATGGAGACATTCTGGCCGGGCCCTCTTACTTTGGTGATGCCAAAATCGGACAAGGTTCCCTCCATCATAACCGCAGGTCTTGATACGGTAGCCATCAGGATGCCTTCTCATCCAATCGCCCTGGCATTAATTAAAAAAGCAGGCGTACCGTTGGCGGCACCAAGTGCAAACAGCTCAGGCAGGCCGAGCCCAACATTGGCAAAGCATGTAGCGGAAGATTTGTCAGGTAAGATCGACATTATAATAGATGGCGGCAGTACAAATATAGGATTGGAATCCACTGTGCTGGATGTCGCCTCGGGACAGCCAACAATATTAAGACCCGGTGGTATTACTCTTGAGCAGCTCCAACAGCTTTTAGGAACAGTAGGTTCTGATTTGGAACTCTCTCCAGAGCCTGCCGGGAATCTTGCAGACACTCCTCCCCCGCCGCCGCGGTCGCCAGGCATGAAACACAGGCACTATGCTCCAAATGCCGTTTTACTGCTGGTGCAGGGGCAGCATGACCGAGTGGTTAACGAAATCGGCAGGCGTGCGGAATTGTACCTGAATGAAGGAACTGCTATTGGTATACTCACTACCAATGAGACTGCAGCTCTTTATGAACCCACACTATATACCACCTGCAGGATTCTTTCACTGGGAAGCAGACTGCAGCCGGAAACCCTTGCATCAAACCTTTTCAGGTGTCTTAGGGAGTTTGACGAAAAAGCAGTAGAGGTTATACTTGCGGAATCGCCGGAAGTAGCCGGTATTGGTTTGGCTGTCATGAACCGCCTTACCAAAGCCGCAGGCGGGAATATTATAAAAGTTTAAGGAGCAGGCATGAGAAGGATTGTTTTCGTATGTACCGGCAATACGTGCAGAAGCCCGATGGCCATGGCCATATTTAACGGCATTGCCAGTCTTGAGCCGCCAGAATTCGGATATGAAGCTGTTTCCGCCGGAATTGCCGTTTCCGGCAGTAATCCCCCGAGTATAAATGCTGTATTGGCTGTGAGAGATTTTTCAAGAGTTGATATGACAAAACACCGTGCGCATTTTCTGAGCCAAGCCGAAATTGAAGAAGCGTATCTGGTTCTGACTATGTCCCTGAGTCATAAGCATTATATTCTTTCAATGTTTCCCGGAGCGTATCAAAAGGTTTTTTCACTGAAAGAATATACATATGACATGCCTGAGGATCATGACAAAAACGGCGCCCCCGATACCAATGAGTTTTCCTCAGATATAGCCGATCCTTACGGAGGCTCCTTATGGGATTATAAGTTATGTGCACAGGAAATATCACGGGCTGTTGAGAAGCTTGTCATAAAACTTAAAAAAAGTTGATACTGCTTTGACTTTGTTAAATCAATAATATAAAATTAATAATCGGAGGGCAAATGATGATAGCGATAGCAAGCGATCATGCAGGATTTGAATTAAAAAGCGCAATAGTAAAACAATTGGCCGATAAAGGCATACCTTATGAAGATCTAGGTACTTCCAGCTGTACTGCCTCAGTTGATTACAACGATTTTGGGGTATTGGTGGCGGAAGCAGTCAGTAAGGGTACGCACGAAAAGGGTATAATTATTTGTGGCACCGGAATAGGCATATCAATATCGGCAAATAAGGTTCCCGGTATAAGAGCAGCCCTTTGCACCGACAGCTATATGGCAAAAATGAGCCGCGAGCATAATGATGCAAACGTGCTTGCGCTAGGCGGAAGAGTGATAGGCTCCTGTCTGGCAGCCGATATAGTCAATACATGGCTGCATACTTCATTTTTGGGCGGACATCATCAAAGAAGGGTAGACAAGTTCGCTAAAATAGAAGAAAAATACTCAGTAAAAATATAGTCGACTGGAGGTAATAGGAGTGGAAAAGGTTTTCATTTTTGACCATCCGCTGATACAGCACAAAATCTCATTATTGAGGGATAAGAATACCAGTACTAAGGAATTCCGAGAGTTGGTTTCAGAGATAGCCATGCTGATGGCCTATGAAGTTACAAGAAGTATGACATTAAAAGAGGTGGAAATAGAAACTCCTGTTGCAGTAGCAAAGACCATGATCCTCTCGGGTAAAAAACTTGGCATAGTTCCGATTTTCAGAGCCGGTCTTGGCATGGTTGACGGAATGCTGAGCCTGCTTCCAATGGCAAAGGTAGGTCACATAGGCCTTTACCGCGACCCTGAAACTCTGGAGCCGGTTGAATATTACTGTAAGCTGCCATCGGATGCTAATGAGAGAGATATCGTTATACTTGACCCGATGCTTGCAACAGGCGGCTCTGCATCCGCAGCTATAAACTTCTTGAAAGACAAAGGCGTCACAAGCATCAAACTCATGTGCCTGATCGCAGCAAAATCGGGTGTTGCCAGAATAAACAAGGATCACCCCGATGTAGAAATATATTGCGCCGCTGTTGATGAAAACCTCAACGACCACGGCTACATTGTGCCTGGGCTTGGAGATGCAGGAGACAGGCTTTTTGGAACAAAATAACTGTGCTGCGTGTCTGAAATAATTCAGGAGGCATTGGATTCCTCTGATTTTGGCCGGATTAGCTCTGCAAATAGATAGTAAAAGGAACCCGCCGTTTTATGGAGGTGCGTGATGAGACCGTCATGGGATGAATATTTCATCGAAATTGTTAGATTGATAAAAACCAGATCGACATGTATCAGACGTCAGGTAGGTGCGCTTATAGTCAAAGATAAGCGTATACTAGCCACGGGCTACAACGGTGCGCCTATGGGCTGTAAGCACTGCACGGAAATCGGCTGCCTCAGGGATGAAATGAAGATCCCTTCCGGCCAGCGCCATGAACTCTGCAGGGGAATACACGCCGAGCAAAATGCATTGGTGCAGGCCGCTTATTCTGGGGTCAGCGTTAAGGACGGCACCCTTTATGCGACACACCAGCCCTGTGTATTGTGTGCTAAAATGGCCGTCAACGCAGGTATCAAGAAGATCGTTTTTGCGGGTGAGTACCCGGACGATCTGGCAATGGGGCTGCTTAAGGAGGCCGGTATTAGAGTGGTTAAATTTGATTGATTTAAAAGCTGCAGAAAACCTGATGTTCAAATTCTGTTTTAGTATAAAATATAGGAAGGTATAAGAACTTGTCATCTATGTACAATTATCTGATAACTTTTGTTCTCGCATTCATTGTAGCCCTTTCGGTAACACCGGTTGTAAGGAAGCTTGCTTTACGGATTCGTGCCGTTGATGTGCCGAAGGACGGGCGCAGAATGCATAAAAAACCAATTGCACTTATGGGCGGTATAGCTATTATTACAGGTTTTATTTTTTCATTGGCCTTTGACCTGATTACTACTACAAATCTGAATGCCTATAGAAGAGAGCTTCTGGGACTGCTTGCAGGAATTGCAATTATCTCACTGCTTGGTGTGCTTGATGATACATTAGCGGTACGTGCAAAAATCAAGCTGGCCTTTCAACTTGCCGCTGCTATTTCCGTAGTATTGATCTCTGGGACGAGAATTTCTGTGGTAACGAACCCCTTTGCCTCTTCGGGCTACATCGAGCTCAGTCCGTATATATCTTATCCGCTTACCATACTATGGATCGTCGGCATTACAAATGCTATTAACCTGCTGGACGGACTCGACGGATTAGCTGCAGGCGTTTCTTCCATATCCTCTCTTTCCCTTTTTTTTGTCTCCCTGCTGAGGGTGGATCTGGAACCTTCTATTGCAATATATACAGCCGTTATCACTATAGCGCTGGCCGGTTCGACCCTTGGCTTCCTGCCCTACAATTTCAATCCGGCCAAGATTTTTATGGGCGAGACAGGTTCTGCCTTTCTTGGTTTCACACTCGGAGTAATCTCTATACAGGGAACGTTAAAGTCTTATGCGGCCATATCGATTGCCATACCCTTGCTGGTGCTTGGCCTTCCGCTATTTGACACCCTGTTCGCCATCATAAGAAGAATAAGCAGTGGCAAACCCATCATGCAGGCTGATAGAAAGCATCTGCACCATAAGCTGATTGACATGGGTCTGAGCCAAAGGCAGTCTGTGATAGTAATGTATACTGCCAGCGGTTCATTAGGCCTTTGCGCCATAGTTCTCGCAGACAGGGGCGCCCTTAGCGCCGTCATACTACTGCTGGCCGTATCGATTTTTGTTGTAAGCGGAGCGAGGTATATGAGTGATTTAAGAAGTGCCGGCAATTCCGACGGTTCGGATATTTCCGCCGGCCAAGGAGCAGTTGCAGCAGTCGAATCTCCCAAGCAGGAAATCAAAGTCATTAATAAACCTTCAGATGGGGTTATCGAATGAATAAATTAAGGATAATGCCAATTTTCGGAACGAGGCCTGATGCTGTCAAAATGGCTCCTTTAGTTAAGGAACTTGAAAAATATCCTGAAATAGAACCAATTGTATGCGTGACAGCACAACACAGGCAAATGCTGGATCAGGTTCTTGGCATATTTAAAATCAGCCCCCGCCATGACCTGAATATTATGCAGGACAGGCAAACCCTGGAACAGATAACCACCAAGGCGTTGGAAGGCCTCACAGCACTGTTTGACAGCACCCGGCCTGATATCGTCCTCGTACATGGCGACACAACTACATGTTTTGCGGCAGCCCTTGCCGCCTTCTATCGCAAAATACCAGTCGGTCATGTAGAGGCTGGTCTAAGGACATTTGACAGATATTCCCCTTATCCTGAGGAGATGAACAGAAAGCTGGCCGCTGCATTGGCCAATCTTCACTTCGCTCCGACAGCTGCAAACAGGTCAAACCTGCTGCAGGAAGGTATCGAAGCCGATAAGATTTATGTTACCGGCAATACTGTAATAGACGCTTTGAAGACAACTGTCAAAAAGGACTATGCGTTCTTGAACTCTACTTTGAATGAAATAGACTTCAACGGCAAGAGAACCATTGTTGTCACTGCCCACAGGCGCGAAAATCTCGGAGAGCCGTTGGAGCAAATCTGTCTGGCCTTGAAAGATATCGCCGACAGTTATGAGAATGTAAAAATTGTATACGCTGTTCATTTGAATCCGGCAGTCCGGGAAACAGCCTTTAAGCTGCTGGGCTCAAACCCTCGTATCCATCTGATTGAACCCCTGGATGTGCAGGACATGCATAATCTTTTGGATAGGTCCTACCTTGTAATGACAGATTCAGGAGGACTCCAAGAGGAAGCGCCTGCATTGGGAAAGCCGGTGCTGGTATTGAGGAAAGAAACCGAAAGACCCGAAGCTGTAGCCGCAGGCACTGTCAAGCTGGCCGGTACAAATGCCGAAAATATAAAAGCCCTTGCCTCACAACTCCTAGACGATAAGCATGAATACCTCAAAATGGCAAAAGCCGTCAATCCCTATGGGGACGGTTCAGCCTCGGAACGCATCGTTAAAGCGTTGCTTTATGAATTTGGTATCAGTAGCAGTAAGCCTGTCGAATTTTGTCATACAAGCTGACAGCCGTCGCCTATTTGATATCAGAGAATGGCTGATTCCATCACATCAGCTCTGTCCGGCCGCCGTCCCGCATAATATGTTCGTGATTGTACAGGTGTTCCATGCAGTACTCATAGTCCCCTTCACAGTCCACACAATACCTGAATTCCAGATTTTTGTCGTCCCTTTCAGTCTTCCCGCAAATTGCACACCTATGTATAATAACAACTTTGGGGATTTTTGATTCAAAGCTCCTACGGTTGTAATAAACCTTCCTTCCAGTTGCGATCCTCATAATGATATCCTTTCCGAAAAACAAAAGGAAGTTTAGTACGGAGCCGCTTACTGTTATCAGCCCATAGACAGGATTCCCAAGGAACATGAGTACAAGAGTCAAGGCATAGAACATGGATAAATACTTTATTTTAACCGGCAGCATGAAGAAAATCAACATCTGATAATTAGGAAACAGGTACGAAAATGCAAAAATAAGCGATAAGTTCAGGAACATGGCAGACCCTGTACCACCTAGGAAGGCCGCACCAATCGTGCCCAACACACCTAATAAATAATATATGTTGAATTTGAAAGGGCCCCATTCATGTTCAAGGGTGGAGCCTACCATGTAATAAAAGTATAACGTAAAAAGCAACCAGATAGGTGAAGTCGTCGGCGGGATGAATAGGAAGGTCACCAGCCTCCACACCTCCCCCTTCATAACAAGCGATGGATCCAGCGCAAGCTTCATTGTAAATAGTAATCCTGTTTCCGTATAGGACATGACATAAGACAGCAATGCCACCAAGCAATTGATCCCTGTGATATAAATCATTAGGTTTTTAATAGCGTACTTCCCAATTTTTCTCTCTATCTTAATGAGCCATTTCATTCATGTCACCCGCTCTGTCTGCTCTTCATCAGCTTACCGGACGAAGCCTCTTTTAATGACTATTAAATACTCAGCTATTTTAAAGCCTTTTTAGACTTTCCGCCTTCGATAATCTTAATTTTTATATCGTTTCTTTCAACTTTTTTCCCAATTACTTCCACGTTATCTTTTATACACGCTACATCATCCTTGAGTACCT
>CAYGHY010000003.1:16833-19474 GCA_964349435.1 uncultured Oscillospiraceae bacterium | reverse complement strand
TACATCATCCTTGAGTACCTTTACATCATCCTTGAGTACCTTTACATCATCCTTGAGTACCTTTACATCATCCTTTATTATCTTAACCTCATCATTTAATATCCCCAATTTATTGTGAAATTCATATTCAAGTCTCATAATGTGGTTGCTGTTGCTTTTTACTTCGACCTTGGTTTCCTGCAGTTCTACATAAATCTTCTCCAGAAGGATAAATTCTTTGTCTTCCATCATGCTCCACTCCATTTCCATTCGAAATGTGCTTTTATTATTATATCACAGACATATGGTTGATTGCCACATCAGATGTAAATATCTTCAATCCGCTTTTCATTCTTTATCAGGGGAAAAGTCATATTCCGGCTAAGCTTCAATAGCACCGTAAAGATGTAGTGCGAGTGCAAATGTCTCTACTTTTTCGGCTGAAAATAAGTCAGGTCGTATATATTACCTGTTATGTCGATATCATTGATCACATATTGAGCGGCAGTCTGTCCCTTGTAAGCCGTCACTGTCATTCTGTATGGCTGCCTCAGCCTGTTATTATTCCAGCCCTTTGAAGATGGCGCTAGCGGCAGATGATACTCCCAATAAACTTTGTTGCCGGTTGCAGGAAATGTAGCATCCGTCGGAAAGGTCACCTTATATCCGAAGTAGTCCTCCTTATAACCATAAGTATGCCCGTTGGGATCTGTATAGGACATTGCTTCAAGCTCCGGACTGAACCGGATAGTTACCCGCTCCGGGTTGCCCAGGGTTGAAATGTCAATTTTAACACGTTCCAGCGATAAGAACCTGTGAGGCTCATTCGAAAGACGTTCACCCAAAATATCCACCTGGCCGCGCCAGTGATTCCAATATCCGCTCAGACTTACATTGGCAATGCTTAGATTCACCAGCCTGAAAGGTACGTCCCTGTCCTGGCTGCTGCCGTTAGGCGCAACGGCGGTAAATCTGGCGCTATAGTTGCCATCCGGTATATTGCCGGGTATTGAAAGGCTGCCCTCCCATACCTTGTCTGCACTGCCTGCGCTCCCGGCCGCACCTGTGAGGCTGTATGTTCTTTCGTAAGCAGTTCCCCTGAACAAGGTTGCATTTACCGCACTTGCATACTTTGATGTCTGCGCACCCGCCGCTGCGGCTGTGCCCCCTATTACCTCCCCAGGCATTGACGGTATAAGGTTTAAAGGCGTTGAAATATTAACTAAAAAGCTTTTTATTGCCGTCTGCCCATAATCACCGATCGCTGAAATCCTGAAGTCATAGGAACGGTCGGGTAGAGTGGCAGGTATCTGATGTATTACATTGTTCCAATTGATATCGTTATCGGTTCTGGAACCGGTCAATTTGCCGAAATTCACAATTGTTATTGGTGAGACTCTTGCAGCACCATTGTATAGAGCCATTTCGAGGCTAACATTATAGGGGAATCGAGTCCACAGGTTATAGGCCTCCAGGTTCTCCGAGGCAGGAACGCCTGAAAGGCTGAATTTGCTGTCCAGTGTACGCAGCGCTGCATTAAACTGCACGGAAGGGGACGGATTCAAGGTAAAATTCATCACAAACGGGTCTGACCAGTAGCCTTCAGGATCCAGGACATAATAATTGAGTTCGTATGTACCGGGTGCAAGGTTGTCGGGTATCCCGTAATTCCATTGTCCGCCCGGTCTGCGCCACATAATATTGCGGCCGACAATACCCTTATCCGGCCTGCTGTACTGATGGTCGGGGTCGTAGGATTGGTCAACCCACCGGGTTTTATATATGCTGCCTGCCGCATCATAGTCCCAATCAAGAGTTGCAAGTGCAATTGGTTTACGTACCACATATACTTCCAGTGACGTATTGCCGGAATAATATGAATACACCGCAAAGTTAGGATCAGTTGACGGCCTGTCCTTAACCCTCCGGTAAATCGTGTACTTGCCCGTGTTTGCGAAGGCGGATTTAACTGTACTGTTCCATCCGGTTACTCCGTTGAAGGCAGCAACGGTTCCGGGTTCAACACCGGTAGGGTTGTCAAAGAAGCCTGGCTCATGGACATACTGCATCCCTGTTTCAACTATAATGTCTCCTTCGAGGTCAAGCTGACCCACATTCATTACAAACTGCTGATTTGGCAAAACATAATACTTTTCCACGGCAGGGCTGTTTTCAGCTATTGATTGCAGCATACTGTCTGCCACAATATCTATGGATTTTCCTGTTACGTCAAAATACTGATCATATTGCCGCTGAGTTTTTATAACACTTGTACCCGCAAGAAACAGTTTCGCTGTTTTTGCATAGCCCATAACCATATTGAGGTCATTCAGCTCGGAAATCGTACTGTCGGATATATAAATTATATATTTCTGCGCTGTGGGATTGAATGCGTCGGTATAATGCTGACGCACATTCTTGTATATTGCGCCGGTATAATTGCCGGTATAATTATCATACCAGACTATATTGGAAACCCAGTATGTTGCTGTTCTGAATACAGTACCGCTATACGATGCGGAATATGTCCTGTAGCGTGTATATGTTTGTCCCGGCGTGCCTAAACCGCTAGGTTCGCCGGAATCACCGGTAACGTAATAAGATGTTTTATAAAGAGTACCGCTATAACCCTCTCCGTCAGAATAACTGATAGTTGGATTAT
>CAYGHY010000003.1:0-16733 GCA_964349435.1 uncultured Oscillospiraceae bacterium | reverse complement strand
CTTGTGCTGGCAGCCTGCGTATATGTGTAAGTCCGCATATCCCATATATTAACATTCGGAATGATATTCTTGCCCAGGAGCCAGTTGGCCATATTAATGCGGTTGTTGAGAATGTAATCTTTTTTTGCAGTATCCATATTTTTGTCAAGCATAAAATACAGGTCAATATTCGCCCTTTGTACGGGTATATTAATGTACAAATCACTCAACGGCCGGTAATTGTCAACCCAGAATTCCACCTCATAGCTTGCGGATTTCTTGTCGGCCTCGGTTATGTGTTGGAGTAGCGTGTCACTTGTTATATCCTCTTTGGCAGACAAAATGTATTTATAATAACCCAGCTTCGTTGGCGTATAATCAGGGAATTGGGCTTGATTGCTCCATGTGTTCAGCCTTTGGTCAAGCGTACCGTCATTATTTGAATCGTACCACAAATCAATGTTTGACGATTTGATAACATCCCCGTCCGTACTGACGGCACTATAATACCATGCGCTTACTTTATCGTTACGTGTGTATACAGATTCTGCCAGATTAACGCCAACAGCAGGGGCAACATCCTCCAACACCTGATAAGTGACGGTATAAGGGTCAGACCACTTGCCTAAAGTGTTTCTGCATCTGAGCGTTAAAAAATAAATGCCGGGAGCCTTATGTAGCAGCTCCTTTGATAAGTCAGTATCCGTACCCTTGCGGAGCTGCGTTGCGTCACCGCCATATGTCCATTCATACGACACAATGGGGTAGTTTTGGACAACAAGCTGTATATTTCCGGCATTGCTCGTATTTTGCACAGATATAAGCCTGTTCTGCCTCCATGTATTTGATGTTATTTTGAAATTGGCAATAGGTTTTGTAGGATAAATATATACAACATCCCTCGTTATAAGCTTTCCTGCATCACCTGGTATGCCCTTGACCTGATACTCGCAGTCAACGTATGCGAACCTTCCGTTTTCTCCGACAGTGCCGGGGAATATGTAGCTTCCGGAGAAAAATGCAGCTCCGTTGACCTCAGCTCCATCGACATAAACCTTTCGCGTTTCAACCTTTGACATGTCGGTGTTGTCGGCAGCAGTGAAAGCCACACCGTCAAAAGCAATATCCGGTATGTTCGGATTCGGGGTGAACATTTCGACAACCCTAAGTGGCGGCTCGACCGGGTTGTTTACTCCGACGCCATATTCGCGGGCGGCATAGCCGGTATTTCCCCTTGTTCTGTCTGTGTGGTTAGGGGCTGCGCTTGCTGTAAAATTCAGCTTCCAGTTATACGACCTGAAAATTCCGTAAGTCGTGCTGTATGAAAAGGTAAAGCTGCCTGTATTGTTTTCTCTGGCTATATTGGATTCAGTCATTACTTGCTGTCCGGGGCCTGTGAAGTTGATAGTCCAATTGCTTATGTCATCCCTTGTATAATACACTGTGCTCTTGACGGATTCATTAAAAACGCCGGTGTCATTCAGGGCTGCCGTTACTTTAAACTTAAGCGTCACCTTTGTACTGTCTATAGCCGTACCAAGGTCTTTTATTTCAGGCATTACGGTAATAGGCTCAATCGCAACAGTAACAGGCAGGTTCTTTTTCTGACCTTGCATGGGCACAACAACGGTTTGGTACCATATGGAATCGTCCGGCCTTTTGTGCCACATGCGCCCCTGCCCGATTCTCTGAGTTGTGGGGGCGGATTCCACGTTGAGGTAACGGTATACTTCAGGGTCAACTATGTCACCGATAAGCGGAACGCCTCCGTAAATGCTCATGGCTTTGTTAATCCATTCTTGCACGCCGGATTTGACTGTTGTATCATAGAGCGAGGATGTCGAAGCATCGTTATATATGCTTGCTTTTACACGCTTATTATCAGGTAAATTATACCACGGTTCTTTCACCCAGCTTCTTTCATCAAACTTTGTAACTACGCTGTCCGGTTTAAAAAATATATTTGTTAATCTGTTTCCGGATACATCCCAGCCATGAAACCGCCATTCGCCGCGCTTCCCCGGATTTTCAGGTATTGGAGGATAATAACCATCATTTGCACCCGTCCTGTATGGCTGCCCCGGCGGCTGCGTGCCGGTGTGAAAATCCTTTTGGGGGTTCTGCACTACATGCTTATAACTCCCGTAACCTAATATGCCTTGATCCTTCCACAGGCGGTAATTGATATACAGTGTGGTGCCTTGTTTCGTTATCGACTGCGGCGGTACGCTCCCGTCAGGTTTTTTAGGCAGCTTGTCCTTCTCCTGTGCATACAGGCTATTACCGTCCGATGTATTGTCCATGAATTCCCTGCCGCTGTTTTCATACCGCGGTGCAGCTGCTGCAAATACCTTCGGCAGTGAGACAAATAAAACGGCCAGAGTTAGAACAAATGATATATATCGGAATGTTTTCTTTTTCATCACATCGGACTCCTTCCTTAGCCTATTTCAATCCTTTAAGCTTAATTTGTATACCAAATTTCAAATCATCATAACGAAGGAATGCAGTATTGCGATTATTTATTGTAGTTTCTGTATAATCGTTGTACCCATCTGTCCTTAAATATTTCATATCCATATATTTATCATGTAAAGCTATAGCTTTCTGAGCATCTTTTGCATAAACAGTTTTAAGTATCTCCCTAATGTAATCTGGAAAGTATTGTTTATATGCTTCATCATCCCACACCGACAAAGTATATGCATAAGTATATTCTTCGTCATTATAGGCAATATTGAAAGCTGCTACCTTATTATAAATACTTTGTTCATACGAAGCTTTGTCTTTGTAAAGCTTCGCACAAACAAATTTACCATCAGAACCGATAAAATAATTAACATACCCCTTCGCCTTCGGTATGGCAGCCTGCGCAGCTTTAGCTATTGTGAACAGCTCCGGTATAGCCCCGGGGTATATCTCAGTCGGAACACCCAAGGAATCATTCAGCTTTATAATCTCCCCTGCCCCCGGCTTCATGGGCTTTCTCTCCGTCACATCAAGGAAGCGTATAATCACCGCAGCAGCCTCAGCCCTTGTCAATGTGCCCTTGGGGTTGAATTTGTTGTCAGTGCCGGTTATAAGACCCAATTTATACCCATCGAGGACATACTGCTTTATATTGTCGGCTACGGCATGGTAATCATTCACCTTGCCCATAATGTACCGGTCATATTTGCCGTCCGGCTTAGCATCCGCCTTCAGGGTTGTCCTCACAATAATCCTGGCCATCTGTTCCCTTGTTAAAGGCTTCTTATAATCTGCAATCTCGCCCTTTATTACGAGCCCTTCATTGGAGGCTGTTTCTATGTAAAGCTGCGCCCAATACCCCGTATCCTGCTCGATTTTATGCCCCATTATTCTGACAGCCATTTTTATAAACTGATCCGCCTGGACTGTGTCATTAGGCATAAACTTTCCTTTTGCCCCGGCAATAATATCAAGGCCGGTAAGCTTACCCACTACTTGCCTGCTCCAATGCTTTTCCATATCGGCAAACTTGTTGACGTATCCATCAATTACAGCTGCGTCCATGAGTGAAAGTCTGTCCTGCAAAGGCTGGATCCTGTATGCGGTATCATTGGCATATCCCAGCTGGACAGCCGCTTCCGTAATCCCTGCAACACGGTCTGCAACAAGCTCCGTAGTCCGGGCAGTGCTTTCTTGTGCCAGTACGCTCCCCGGTATGCACATTGCTGCAATTGTCAAAATCACAACCGGCAGTAACACTTCAAACAAATTTTTACATATTTCTTTCCTGAACCATACTTGCTTTTTATCCACCATTTCATCCTCCGCATTAATTATTTTGTTTAAATATTTTGCCGTGGTACTAAACATCTCTAAACACAAACTCGCTGTTCGCCAGCCGCAATCTGTCATCATTCTTTAAAACATACTCCTTGTTGCTTTCTATCCGCTTATCATTTATGAAGGTTCCATTCACAGAATTCAAATCCTTAACGCAGCAGGCACCATTCCTGTAAATCAGCTGTACATGCAGTTTGCCGACAGCATTGTTTTTTAAGACATGGTCAACATGGTCTGCAAGCCTGCCAATGATAAAATCATCTTTATCAATCATTATATCTGCATCGCCATCCTGTCTTCCTGCGCTTTTTAGAAGACGCACACCTTTCATATGGACTCCGAGTAATTCAGTCTTGCAGGACGCCCGCTC
This sequence comes from uncultured Oscillospiraceae bacterium, assembly GCA_964349435.1. GTDB lineage: Bacteria > Bacillota > Clostridia > Acetivibrionales > DTU013 > CAYGHY01. The sequence goes on along the minus strand of CAYGHY010000003.1, from coordinate 12,574 downwards.
CGTTTGGGCCGCCGGAACTGCCGCCGTCATGGACGACCGCTCCGTTTGGACCGCCGGAACTGCCGCCGTCATGGACGACCGCTCCGTTTGGACCGCCGGAACTGCCGCCGTCATGGACGCCGCTTCAGTTGCTGCGCTTGCTGCGCCTATATACGCCTGCTTTATTTGTTCCTCGGACATGATGCTCTCCTGTCCGGTCTTCAATTTAATAAGCTTTGCATCGGTCAGCCTCTTAAACACGAGAACTTCGACAGCAAGTACGACCATTGCCATTGCAGCGTATGTGGCAATAGAATTGTTACCAGAATTATTAATAAATTTACGGCACAGATATATAGCTCCGGCCGCAACAATTTGTACCAGAATCGCCAATGCTATCTCTACCGTTTTGTTTGCCGCCGCTTTACCTTCTGAAGCCTCGTCCCCGGCTGCCTCTTTTCTGCTATTCGTTTTGCCATCATAATCTTCCTCGGTTTTTTTGCGCCATTTCCCTGCTTTCTCCATGATTTTGTTTTTAGTAAGGTGATCCACGCAATGTTTCCGATCCGAATCCGGCGCCGCCGCACCGGCGGCATATTCACCCTGATCCTGCCCGTAAAGCAATTCGCTGAGCAGTGTAATCAGCCCTTTGATGTTAAATGTTTCACTTGTTACTGCTGCCAGTATCCGCTGCACAAAATTCCCGCTGCCAAATCCATCAACATTTATATGCTGCAGCACCAAATCCGAAACAAAACTCTGTAGTGCGATCCCCTCACTTTCTTCCAGCGACGCAGGCACATAAATGAGTGCCGGTTCAAGAGTCTCAGGGTTGATATATGTGTATTCAGATCCGAATAGGAAATTCGTATCCGACAGCAGGTATCCGGCTGAATCACCAACAGCGGCAACAATATGCAAAAGTAGTCTTAGAAATTCCCCCTTGCCCAGTTTTCGTCTGTTTAAAAAAAAGGATAATGATATCTTAGATGTGATATTATAATAAAAACAGGTAACACCTTCTTTTCTTAACACATTCACCGGAACAACATGCCTTATTTTATTTTTTTCGAGCATCAAAGCTTGATATTCCAGTACCTTTGCATTACATTTAATGACAAGAAAACTGGCTGCCGCATCGCTTTCAAACAACATTTCCATTTCATATGAGTCCTTTGCTGCTATTTGAGCCATTCTAATACCACTCCCTGCTTCAAGAAAATTCGCTTCGCTCATGACTTAAAACCAAAGCGAATTTATCTTGTTCGCTATGGAACCCTATGGTTCCCTTCGACGGATGCCTTATAATTTTATTTTGCCGGAATCTGCTCGCACTGCAGCCGAAGATGCTTGCGGATACAGCTGGACCACCGCAAACTACTCAATCCTTCGCCTTGTCCTGCGAAAATATTCCTCGCCGGATAATAAGAGTTTAAGGTTGACATAGTATTAGTTAATTTTGTTGCCCTGTCTGATTGAGCCGCTGTTCACATCCCTGGTTATGGTGTCATCGGCAAAAACACTTTTCATAATATCCGTAACAAACTTGATGATAGCATCTCTGAAAATCAGTGCAATGCCCACCAGCACCGCGATAATTACCACAATTTCTACTGTGCCCAGGCCATCTTCTTCCTGCAAAAATCTTTTTACCAGATTAATCATTTTGCTTACCCCCATTCTTCTATTTTGAGAACCTATATATTTTTCAAAGCCAGCACCGCCGGCATTCCGACAATAAGTAATATTGCAACAAACATCAACATCATCGGCAGCAGCATTTTTGTGGAAGCCTCCTCCCCATACCTTTTCGCCGTGTTTTTGCGAAGCTCCCAGCATTCATTGGCAAACACCCTTAAAATAGGCACAAGCTCAGCATTGCCTTTTCTAATATTTTGCAGAATTACAGAAATAAACCGTGTAATAACTGGCACGTGGCATTTTTTGGCAAACTCCTCATAAGCTTTTTGCTCCGGCATCCCGGAGCGGATATCCTGCATTGTCGAGCTGATCTCGCAATACAAAGGTGTTTGCCTGCTGCTGCCTGCCGCAGCCTTTTCCCAGGCCTTTGATATTGTCATACCGGCATTGATGAGAAGCGTAAGCTTGTTTACAAAATCAGGAAAGTCAAGTTGTATAGCCAGTCTTCTCTTTTTAACCTTTTCAAAAAGATCTCTGTCGCTAAAATAAGCAATTCCAGCGGGCAGGAGCACACAAAACAGCACATAGCCGGTATCAGGCACCGTAGCGGTACCGATAAAAAAGACAAACATAAGAGATAGAAGCATTAACGATATCTTGCCTCCCCAATGAACTCTAAGCAGCATAATAGCCTGTTTGTGTCTATACAGTTCAGTTATTGCGGCAAGAAGTTTCCTGTCATAGGTAGTGTTGAAGCTGTATTTGAATGTGTCCAAAAGGTACAAGCCTATAGGGAGGACATTCCTCATCGGATATAATTTCTTGTCCAGCAATTTTGTAATATCGGCATATTTTCTTGACGACAATATATAAAGCGCAGCCAGAATCCCGGAATATACCACTAAAACCGCAAACATAACCTCACTCCTTACATATATAACGCAAACCTGCTTTATAATCTGATATCACTAACTTTAGTCGATATAAACCAAGCAGCGGCCAGCAGAATAATGGATACACTCATGGTTGCCCTGCCCGCACCCGTGTTGAAAACCGGGCTCATATAATCCGGCGCACTGGCTGAAAGCAGCAGAATCATAAGTATTGGGACAATGTTGAGTACCTTTTGCTCAAATTTTCGTTCCGCCAGCAGTGTATCCACTTCCTGTCCTACTTCAATCCTATCGTTAATGATTGCAGAGGTATTTCTTATCACCTCGGCTATATTGCCACCAGACCTTTTACAAATGTTGAATACATTGACGAAATTGTCCACGTCATCAAGCATAGCCCGGGATGCAAAGTCAGACAGCGCAGCCTCCATGGTTTCATTCATTTCAAGCCTGCTTATGATCCGCCGCACCTCTACTAGGATAAAAGCGGACGGCTCCGGGTATAAGACAGACAGATCCTTCAATACTTCTCTGAAGGCCGCTTCAACTGTTTTTCCCGCAGAAATGGACGAGGAAAGGGAGTAGAGCATGTCCTTGAATTGTATGTTCAGTTCCCTCTTCCGCCTCTTAATGATGTCCCGGGTTTTCAGCCTGGGATACAACAGTGCAAATGGTGCAAGCAACGCCGAAAGTACAATGCTTCTATAGAAAATAAAAGCAATTATAAAAATCACAACTACAGCCGCACCCGTGTATAACAAACGCTCGCGAATGCTCATCACATAGGAGTCATAATTCGGCAAATCAATCACCACACAATCTGCAGGTTATTCCCGCTATTTTTAATTTTTCCGTATTCATCAGCCTGTTCTCTGTTCGCTTTAGGCTGCCCAGTACGCGGTCCTGTGTATTTTCCGCCGCTTTATCAAATACATTTCCCGATATATTGCCATATGTGTCAGCCCCTGCGGAATCGCCGGTCTCCATAAAGGTATAAAGCGGGTTCAGGCGTATCTGCCCATCGCAGTAATCTGCGATTTCACAAATTTCCAGAATTCTTCTTGACTTATCCCGCAATCTCGCCAAATGTATAATTATGTCAAGAGCCGAAGCTATTTGCTGTCTCACTGCTTCAAGGGGCAGAGGTGCGGCGCTCAGTACCATTGTCTCAAGCCTTTTAAGCATATCGGCAGCTGAATTGGCATGGCCGGTAGATAATGAGCCGTCATGCCCCGTATTCATAGCCTGCAGCATGTCCAGCGCTTCCTCCCCTCTCACCTCTCCGACAATGATCCGTTCAGGTCTCATCCGCAGTGAGGTTTTGATAAGCTCGCGTATGGTAATTTTGCCCTTGCCCTCAATGTTTGCATTTCTGGTCTCAAGCCGGACGATATTCTCCACGCTGTTTATCTGCAATTCAGCCGAATCCTCTATTGTAATCAGCCTTTCATCAGAGGGAATGCCCCCTGAAAGCGCATTAAGAAATGTCGTCTTCCCGGAGCCTGTACCACCGCATATAAATATGTTATACCTGGCCCTAACCAGACAGCCCAAGTCTTCAGCAGCTTCTAAGCTTATTGTCTCCGCCTCAGCCAACTGTTTCATCGTCATAGGCTTTTCGGGAAACTTTCTTATTGTCATAATAGGCCCATTCAGCGCCACCGGCTTCAACACCACGTTTACTCTGGATCCGTCGGGTAATGAAATATCCACAATCGGCGACGCCTCATTAACTGTTCTGTTGGTTCTGGAAACAATGGTCTGAATTACGTCTTCCAGCTTCTCGCTGTTTTCAAAAGAGAGTTCCAGTCTGGAAACGCGCCCCGCTCGCTCTATGAACAGCTTATCAGGACCGTTGATCATAATCTCGGTAATGCTTTTGTCGTCAATGATCGGCTGCAAAACATCAAGCCTTCTCATTGAATTGAACACCATATCTGCCAGCTCTCTTTTTTCAGCTATGTCCAGGTATGCTCTCCTGGATTTGCTGAATACAGCTTCAGTAACAAGTTCCATTACCTCATCATCAGAGATGTTCCTGGATCGGTCAAGGTCTTGGGTTATCTCACGTCTGATTTCATTAACCAGCTTCCTGGCATTGCGTTCTGTCTTATCAAAGTTTTCTGTTGTTATTCGGCATTCTTCCCTGCCATCGTTTACAATTCTGCTTGAGCTATCCATCCCTCCGGGTTGTTCCACTCTTTCATACAATGAACTCACCCCTGACATATTCATTCTCTTCGGCGGTACCTCTGGGCATAACATTTTCCAGCAGTCTGTTCAAGCCGGAAAGGAAGGCCGCATCCTCAACCAGCCCGGCTGTATGGCCGTATGCCGCCTGTGATTTGCATTCTCCTATTTCAACGACTTGTCCGCTGCCGATAAAAGCAGTCTTATCAATGCTGCTTTCTCTATTGCCACTCTTGTTTAAAATTGTTATAACCCTGCCGGCCAGCTCTATCCCATATTTGTGCTTTAGCATGTCGAAGCCTGCTTTTAGCTGCTTTGTTTTAACAGTTGATGTATCGTCCGGCGCAAGAACCAGCAGAATTATGTCCACACAGCCTAGAAGCGCTGTGTTGCGCTGATTTAACCCGCACGACATATCGATGAAAACAGTATCATAAGCGGCGCTTGCTTTTAATACGTTTACCAGACGCACAACGTCATGATTTGATAATTCCTCCATCTCAAATATGCTATCCGGAGGCGTAAAAAAGTGTACTCCTGTTTGTAAATCGCAGCATTTCGCACCTTCAAGCTTCAGGCCAAGATTGCTTCCCTTCCCTTTCAAATGATAAATTACATTAGAGAAACTTTGTTCAGTTTCGCTGCAAAAAAACAAATTCGTAGAAGGCACTTCCTCCAGGTTCAGGTAAAAAGCCTTCATTCCCTTCCTGGCGCACAATATGCTGCAACCTGCCGCAATACTGGTTTTCCCGACACCGCCTATAGGCGAATAAACACACACAACCCGGGTATCGGCGTTTCCATACATCATACAAGTCTTCAGGCTCTTATCGGCATAAAGCCTCAGAATTTCCATAACAAGCCTTTCAGCATGCTGATACTTGGCAATGGTCTCAAACCCTTCAGGTATAAGCTCCATACCGTCATCTGACAGAAACATCACAACCTCTATATTTTGAAAATTGAGCTCTTTTTTGTACATTTTACTGTCAACAAGCAAAATATCACTTTTATCGGCGCTGCACAGAAAGTCCGACAGTAAACAGAATGATGAAAAAGAAAAAACGTCAAACCGTTGCGGATGATTGACTAGCAGAAATTTTTCAAATTTCGTCAGATACTCTACATCATTGTCTGCAATGATAAGGCTCAATCTGCCCATAACGCTTCCCCCTTCCGGCATTATCGCAATTTTTGTATTTACACCGGGTAAAATTTGTAAAATTATGGTTATGCAAATAATTATATGGATTAAAATGTTATTTGTCAATTCCTTTTTTGCTATATTTTTCTATTTTTATATTGCGTATTTTTGTTTCCGGTAAAATGTCACAGACTATGCCTAGGCTTAATATAATGGTATTGAAAACAAAGATGATAAACTCAAGCCCGGGTTGAAGATTCTATTAAAACTGTAACACTTTCCGCAAATGACGAATAAATTGAATTAGCAATAAAATTTATGTTAACTCTCTGGTCGAAAGGAGGCCTCTATTATGGCAGAAAGAGGAGTTGGTAGTTTCCTGGGTGACAATTGTGCGATCTTGTTCTTTATAATTCTGTTCCTACTGCTGTTCTTTGATCGGGATATTTGCTAAACACCGGTAAAGAATGAACGAAGCCAGTTGCATTACATGAAACACTACGAGAAGCCACCCCTATGGGTGGTTTCACTTTTCACGCATTATACCGCACCGGCTGCACCATAAATCGGTGTTAATTTCATCTGTACAGTAACACATAAATACCCGTTTGAATATTATATCAGCAGCCGGACAAAAACAGACCGATTAAAGGAGGTATTTTAGATGTCTCATAAATGGAAAGAGGGGATATTTGACAACTGTGCTATTTTGTTTTTTATCATCTTGTTTCTATTACTATTTACAAACAGAGGGTTTTGGGGAAGAGCTGAAACAAATGAAGTTGAATAAACTAAATCAATTATATGAAAGGAGTGTAGGACATGGCGGAAAATGAAAGAGGCGGCATTTTCGGATGCGGAGGTCAGGGCTTCGAGTGGATCTGGATCGTGGTTATAATAGTTGTAATTCTGCTTATCTGTCCCGGTATTTTCAGACAGGGTGACGGCTATTACAAGGAATAGCCCGCTTAGGGCACAGACATATTTAGTTTTATCTGCAAATAAAAGCTCGGAGGCATCAAACCCTTCCGGCTCCAATCAGATTTGCTTGGCAAATGGCCGGTAATAGCCAGTACTTAGATGAAAGATAATAAATTCTTTTATCCTCCCTTACACTACAGTGAAATATTTGACGTATCCTTACAGAAATACCGGTGAATTAATGATTGTTTTGCTGTAGTTCTAATGTACGGGCTGCTCAATTGCAGCCCTTTTTGCCTGCCGTGAAAGCCACACATAAAACCATGCTTTGTTTCATATCACTGCCTATATTGCTCTAATTTAAAAATTCCCCAAAATGTTGTATAATAAAGTGATACGGCTATGAAATGTTTGCTTTTTCAGCACTGTTTCAAATGACCATTGCATATTTATACCGCATACCGGCATAGTACAGGAGAATGGCATGTTTGATTTAACCCATGAGACTATTTTGAAACAAACGCAACAAAATACTTATAGCGCAGGGCAGGAATACTACAAAAACCGACGTATAAAATCTGTGCAGTACAATCAGGAGAGTCGTACCTTTACAGCTACTGTGCATGGCACTAAGCTATATACTCTGCACCTGAATTTTGATAAGTCCGGAAGTCTTTCCAACTCAGACTGCACCTGCCATGTCGGCAATGACAGGCAGGGCTGCTGCAAGCATATGGTGGCGGTATTGCTGCTCATCCAGGAGAAGGATGGTCAGGGGTTTTTCCGTGAACTTCGCTTCAGACAGGCAGCGAAGGATATATTCAATTTGTTTGGCGACAGGCAGATTGCCATCAAATCTGCTATTTTTACCCAGCCAACTTTTGAACTGACAAGAGCAGCGGACTCCAAAAAAGTCGGGAAACCCGCATTAAAACTACGCATTGGCCAAGACAAGCCCTATATCGTCAGGGATGTAAAACAACTGCTTAACTATATGGAAAACAATATGGAGCTTAATTTTGGCAAGAGGTTCACCTTTGTCCCATCAAGGCACGAATTTAAAGGCAGGGATCTGAAGCTGATAAATCTGTTAAAGGAGATATACGAGGCGGAAAAGCTAATGGAGGCGCTGACTGGAGGATACCGTAACGCTAGTTTTTTCACGGACGGAAAGGTATGCCTGACCGACAGCTCCTTAAAGCGTTTTTTGGAAATATACGCCGACACGCCCTTCAAAGCTGTTATATTAGGTAATGAGCATGAAGCAGTCAGTATCAGAAGCGAGGATATACCGGTCAGCTTCCTTCTGTCCGGCGAAGGACCGGATCTGCTGCTCAGTATAGATTTTGAGGGCTCCCTGCTGCCGCTCACTGAAGATGGAGAATATTTTTACTCCGGCAGAGAGATTTTTCATATCTCCCAGCAGCAGAGAGAATACCTGAAGCCCTTTTATCTGGCTATGATGTATCAGAAAAGCCGTAAACTCCGTTTCATAGAGGAGGATAAACAACGATTCGTATCCGAAATACTGCCCTATGCAGAAAAAGCAGGAAAACTGGTTATAACTGAACAGGTACAGTCAACCATTGTAAAGCTTCCTTTGGAGGCCGAGATTTATCTGGATCGCAATGGCTCTGATATTTTGGCTGATGTCAGATTCATGTACGGAGAGCAAGCCATCAACCCGTTTTTACCCCGGTTTAAGACACCTGAATCCTCTGATAAACTGCTAATCCGGGAAATAAATAATGAAGAAGCTATTCTTGATATTCTCAGTATGACGGAATTCAAGGTGAAGGATGGCAAGGTATACTTATCCGGCGATGATAATATAATTGATTTTGTTTTCAGACTGGTACCGCTTCTTCAGGAGCGCGCATTGGTCTATTATTCCGAGAGTCTGAAAAATATGAAGCTGAAGCCATCCATATCTTTTTCCGCCGGCTTCAGGCTTAACACGAAGTCAAACATTCTGGAATTCAGCTTCAGCGCCGAAGGAATCAACCGCTCGGAACTAGCTGATATTATGGAATCACTTCGCAAAAAGAAAAAATACTATCAGCTGAAAAGCGGCAGCTATATTAACTTGGATTCCCTAGAATTCACTCAACTGAATAGCTTAATGGAGAAACTGGATGTGTCTCCACAAATGCTGGAGAAGGAATATGTTGAAATACCCAGATACAGAGCTGCCTATCTTGACCAGAACATCAGGGAATCCGGTATTCACAATATAGAAAGAAATGCCGCATTTAAGGAGTTTGTACAGAATATCAGAGAGCCGGAAGATATGGCGTTTTCGATCCCGGCCGGCCTGAAGGGATCATTGAGGGATTATCAGAAATTTGGTTTCAAATGGCTGAAAACATTGGATTTTTATAAGCTGGGGGGCGTCCTTGCCGATGACATGGGTCTGGGAAAAACCATTCAGATTATTGCGCTGCTCCTGTCGGCCAAGCTTGAAAAAGGCTGTTCGCCCTCACTTGTGGTCGTACCGACTTCACTGTTGTTTAACTGGTGTGCTGAGCTTGATAAATTTGCGCCTGATCTCCGATACACAATAATAGTCGGAAATAGGGAGGAGCGCCACAAGTTAATCCGCAGCCTGACTGAGTATGATGTCATTATTACCTCTTATCCACTGATTCGTAGGGATATTGAGCATTATGCCGCATGCAGCTTCAGATACTGCATACTGGATGAGGCTCAGTATATAAAGAATCCTGCATCCAGAAACGCCAGGTCAGCGAAATTGATAAAAGCTGAGGTCCGTTTTGCGCTTACCGGCACACCTATGGAGAATAACCTATCTGAACTATGGTCTGTGTATGACTTTGTTTTACCCGGATATCTTTATTCCTATAGAAAATTCAACGAAAAATTTACACAGCAAGCCAACGGAGAGGACAGATTTGAAGTCCTCAATGATTTAAGCAAGCATATTAAACCCTTCTTACTCAGAAGGCTAAAAAAGGACGTACTGAATGAGCTTCCAGAGAAGATAGAAAACACCATGCTCGCAGAGCTGACAGTGGAACAGAAGAAGTTATACATGGCATATCTTCAGAATATAAAGGGCGAAATTAATGAACAAATAAAGGAGTCCGGTTTTGAGAAGAGCAGGATAAGAATTCTTGCCGCTCTGACAAGGCTGCGGCAGATTTGCTGCCATCCTTCTCTGTTTCTCGAAAACTACCGTGGCGAAAGCGGAAAAATGCAGCTTCTGGAGGAAATTTTGCAGGAGTCCCTCGAAAGCGGTCATAGGATACTACTTTTTTCTCAGTTTACCGGGATGCTCCAGCTTATTAAAAAAAGACTGGAGAACTTGAAAATATCCTATCTTTATCTGGATGGCTCCACCCCTGCCACTGAAAGGGGATATCTGGTCAACTCCTTTAATGAGGGTCATGGAAAGATTTTTTTGATATCTCTCAAAGCAGGCGGTACAGGTCTTAACCTGACAGGGGCAGATACCGTAGTACACTGCGATCCCTGGTGGAATCCTGCCGCAGAAGAACAGGCTACCGACCGCGCCTACCGCATCGGCCAGAAGAAGTCCGTCTATGTCATGAAGTTAGTTGCCAGAGGTACTATTGAGGAGAAAATACTCGCACTTCAGGAAAAGAAGCGGGAATTGATAGACGCTGTCATCCAGCCCGGTGAAACCCTCCTCTCGAAAATGACTCAGGAAGAAATCCAAGCCCTGTTTGAGTAGTAGGCGCACGTCAAGGGGGAGTCGTCATCTGACCTTGCTTCAAGAAAATTCGCTTCGCTCATGACTTAAAACCAAAGCGAATTTATCTTGTTCGCTATGGAACCCTATCCACAGTAATGCCATAAGCCCTCACAATACTGCTCTTGAAGGCACTCAGTCTTTATTATAAATATATTGAGGATTCTGCGACTTTAATATGTATTGAAGTGTTCTAATATAAGATACGATGTGATTAAAAAGTCCAATTTTCAACTTCCATAAACTTCTCAAGATCCATACATTTAACACCAAAGCGTTCACATATATTTGGAATCTTGGCTCCATTAGGTTTATTTGCCTCATTCGTTACAACCGTTCCATCAATAACTTTTGCTTTAGCAATAACAAAAGGATCTGCAACAGGTTTACCGCTCAAAAGATTCTTTCGGGATATGATGACCTGGAAGTGTTCCACCCTAAATATCTCTTGGACAAATTGCATCTCCCCCAAGGTTGGTGTTGTGAACAATTCGGTATTCTGCTTTGCCCATTGGTTTATTCTTCGCTCCTTGTTATGGTGCCCATCAATCTCATTTCTTACTTCTCGAACCGATACAACATGTCCACTCGCAACAGATTGATAGAACCTCTTCCAAAGGGTAGGAAATCGTGATTCATAATAATAATCAAACAGGTGCATTAACGCACTTGAATCAAACACGAAGAGGCTCATCTTGACCACCTCCGATGCAGCGATAATTCTAATGAAGGCAGATTATCCATCTTCACATTCAAGTAATCAGCCAATTGCATATCATTTATTGTCTTCTTGTAGTAAGCATTGAAAGCAATCTCCAGGTACTTATCTCCAAGATAGGCTATTTGAGTATTATAATAATCTCCTCCAGCTTTGTTCTCAAGTTTCTTCTTACTTGCTTCTTCAATCCATTTCGTGGTTAGTTCCTTATAGGTCGTTTCGCTAACAGTACCTCTATCAAGGAACTTCCTAAGAATAACCTCTCTACTTACCTTGTAGATAGCTGCCAACTTAGAAACAGAAGACTCGTCAACTTCTACGCCCTCTACTGATAAATCAAAATCATCAGAGGGGACAAGAATCTCAGCCGCAAGCTTGTTGCATAGTATTTCAACGTTTTTGTCCTGCTCTGTTAGTATATTAATAAAATCATCGTTCAGTCTGTCAATACCACTTGTCTCAAATAAAAGATGCCCTAACTCATGGAACAAAGTGAATATCTGTCTTGTTTTAGCCATTGAGTTGTTTATGATAATTAAGGGAAACTCCTTATCGTAGAGGCAAAATCCGGAGAAATCATCATTCCTGAATGCTTCCTTGAAAACAAACACACCTGAAGCTTCAAAGGCTTCTCTCCAGATTTCTAACGCTGCTTCTACAGTATCCCAGCTCTTTTGTTCACTTAATGATATATCCATATATTCTCTTATGGTAGACGCCAATTCTTTCAGTCCGCAACCTCTAAGTATCTTCAAATTATTCGTTAATTGTTCTTCCGAAGGGTTAACACCATTACAAAGTTCATAAAGATTCTCCTGTTTTATCTTTGCTTTTCTTATCTGCCTAATAAGGGTCGAAGGCAATCTACTGTATTCTGATTCCGGAATTGTCCTGAACGATTTCTTTGGGTCATCTTCCTTCGGAGGATGGGGAAAGAAGAACACAGCCATTGGTCTCTTGTATACGTCATATGCCAGTTTCTCAAGCTGAGCATATGACGGTGAATCTAAACCTTTCTCCCATGCCTCAATTACTTCAGGACCTTTCTTAACTTTTATCGTAACTTCATTTATTGTTAGGTTGGCAGATTCCCTTGCCCACCTTAAAACGTCTGGATTCACTGGAGTCTTAACCATTTCAATCACCTCTACCGGATTAACAACCTAGATTATTATATCATTTATCGTCATTTAAAACTACAAATATGAGATTAAATATACCACAAATAGGAAAGGGAAAGTCGAATGATTCAAACGAGAATGGAAGAAAGTATCCAATGCTAAGGATCAGAATACATTGCTCCAAGAAAATTCGCTTCGCTCATGACTTAAAACCAAAGCGAATTTATCTTGTTC
>CAYGHY010000002.1:0-38350 GCA_964349435.1 uncultured Oscillospiraceae bacterium | reverse complement strand
TTAAAATACAGTAACTATTCAAACTTAAATCTTTGTTATATAATCTAACACATAGATAGAGACAAATTGAAAAACAGGTAAACGAGCGCAAATGTTTAGAAAGAAAATATTGATTATTGATGATACGGAACTGATGGTTAAGCTTATTACGGACATACTCAGTGAAAAGGGCTATAACGTGGTGTCCGCAAATAGTGGCCTTGAAGGTATAAAAATGGTTGCCGCCGAGAAGCCGGATCTTGTGTTGCTTGATGTTATGATGCCCGGCATAAATGGATTTGAGGTGTGCAAACTCCTCAGGGAGGATGAGGGCAACCAGCTTATGCCGATAATCATACTTACTGCCCAGGGCGATGAGGATGACAAACTCACAGGTCTTGAACTTGGTGCCGATGACTATATAACAAAGCCTTTCAATCCTCGCGAGTTGGTAAGCAGGGTTAATAATACTCTGCTGAGAATTGACAGAAACAGGTTGGCGAATCCTCTCACGGGCTTGTCTGGAAATATTGGGATACAAACAGAAATAAACCGCAGGATAGCAAATAAAATGAAGTTTTCCGTATTATACCTCGATGTAGATAATTTCAAAGCTTACAATGATTTTTACGGCTTTGCACGTGGTGACCGCAGTATTAAATTAATCGCCGGTATTATTACCGATGCGGTTCAAACCTTGGGTTTGCAAAGTGATTTTATAGGACATATCGGCGGAGATGATTTTGTAATAATAACTTGTACAAGGAATGTGGATGCCATATGTGAGAACATCATTAAGGATTTTGACGGAAAGATACCGGAGATGTATTCAGATAAGGATAGACATGCAGGCTTTATATGCGCTTTCAACAGGATAGGCAATATGATATGCTATCCTATAATGACGATATCGATAGCTGTTGTATCGAACGAATACAGGGAGCTGCACAGCCACCTTCAGGTAGGCGAAATTGCCGCGGAACTAAAGAAAAAAGCCAAGTCCATGCAGGGAAGCGTATATTTGAAAGACAAGAGAACACAGTAATGACAGGGGGAAATACTCAATGAAAAATGTTATTAGAAACAGTGCGAAAATACTATATAGCTACACAATGGTTCTCATCATGTTTGGAATTTTTATATATCCGTTTATAAGCATTGCGAAGGACAGCTTTAGCAAGTGGCTTCCTTTGTACAGCATCTTGATATTCTTATTTGCGTTTTTTATAATTTATACAGATATGAAAAATCTTGCAGTTAAAGAAAAAAGGCCGCAGTACGGGTTGAATCCGTACCCGCTGAAGGGTCTGGTATATGGCCTGATAGGCTCAATACCTGTTGCGTTGCCGGTAGCTGTTGCAGCACTGATTTATCTTGGAAACGATACCGCAGAACGTATAAAGCACGTGGCTATTAATGCTTTCCTGGGACCGACGTATTTTCTCATAAAATGGCTTAATGAAACACTCATAGGCTATATATCAGCCATATTGTTGCTGCCTTTGATAGCAATGCTGGGCTACCTTGCAGGATATTACGGCATCAATCTGATGGACAAACTGAGAAGCAAGAAAATAGGCGGGACTGAAAAGGTATTTGAAAAGAGTCCATGGAACCCCTCAAACGTGTCGGACAGGAGTACGGGAAAAAAGAAGAAAAAAGTAAAAACACCCTCTGGGGGATAGTAGTTTGAATAATGTTCCGAAACATTTTTGAAGTAGAGTTCCGCCGTTAGCTTAAGATGTCAACATGGTTGTAATATGTCCAACCCGTCAGCGAATATTCTTATAATGAGTTTATATAGGGAGACGGGGTAGTATGATTATAGTAATGAGAAAGTCCAATGTTATTCTGATAGGTCTCATTTTTGCGTTACTTCTTGCGATATACAGCTTGAATATGAATATGGATACCCAAACTTCAGTTGCAGGCAGTGAAATACAAAAAACGGTAATTATTGACGCCGGGCACGGTGGTGAGGATCCTGGAAAAGTCAGCAACAACAGTAATCTGAAAGAGAAGGATCTAAATCTGAAAATTGCATTTAAGCTGAAGCAGATGCTGGAAAGCGAAGATTACAAAGTCATCATGACGCGCGAAGAAGACAAACTGATGTACAGTGAAGGTACGACCAGTATATATGATAAAAGGAAACAGGATCTCACAAGAAGAAAAGAAATCATGGATAACAGCGGAGCACACATCGTTGTCAGCATACACATGAACAGCTTTCAGGAGCCAAAATACTATGGCGCCCAGACCTTTTACCCTCCTAATTCACCAGATAGTCTGAGGCTTGCGGCCAACATTCAAAAGTCCTTGAAGAATATCTTGGATAAGGACAATAAACGGGAGCCCCAGGAAAAGAAAGATCCCATTGTAATACTGGCAGATTTAAAAACTCCCACCACAATAGTGGAGTGCGGTTTTCTATCAAACTATGAAGAAGAAAAAAGGCTGCTTACCGACGAATATCAGTCGAAAGTGGCTGCTGCCATTAAGGAGGGGATATGGGATTATTTTAAGTAGTACTACAGCGAAATATACATTTATTCATCGGCATTTATGCGCCTTTCAGAAATATTGCGAATGCTTTAACGCATTATTTCCAAAAGGATAAATCTAAATTTTTCGCTGCAGTAGTTGTTGCCTCCGTTTGCTCCGATAACTCCGTCCAGCCCTCATATAAATTTTTCAGGCTGCTTTCCAGCTCAAGCTGCTCATAATGCAGTGCTTCCAACAATACATGGTCACTTTGCGTTGCTTCAAAGGACATTTCTGCGGCTATTTCAGCCAGTCTGGCTTCGGCAGTGTTTATTTCATTTTCGCACGAAGCAAGCTGTTTATCCAATTTGCGCTTTCTAGCCCTTTCCTCTCTGCTTTCAATACGTTCCTGCTTGGAAGCTGACAAGGGCCGCCCGCTTCCGTCAACATCAGTTACTACAGTTTGTTTGCGGTGCTCCAGGTAGTATTCGTATTTGCCCCGGTAATCCTCCAAGCTTCTGTCTGTCATTTCCAGAACTCTTGAAGCAAGTTTCCGGATGAAGTACCGATCGTGCGACACTACCAGCAGAGTGCCGTCAAAGGAAAGCAGAGCATCCTCAAGGGCTTCTCTGGAGTTGGTATCCAGATGGTTTGTGGGCTCATCCAGCAGAAGAAAATTGGCACCTGACATTATAAGCTTTATGAGGGAAACTCTGCTTTTTTCACCTCCGCTTAGAACGCCAACTGTCTTATATACATCTTCGCTTGTAAAAAGAAATTGGGCTAAAACATTGCGAATTTGGGTATGGGTTAGTTTTTCATTACTGTTCCATACTTCCTCAAGCACTGTATTGCTTTCATTCAAACCTTCCAACTCCTGATCATAATAACCAAGCACAATTTTATGCCCGTATTCAAAACTGCCCGCACTCTGTGGTATTTTACCTGCGAGTATTTTCAACAGAGTAGACTTGCCACAGCCGTTGGGACCCAGTAGAAAAATCTTCTCGCCCCGCTTGATATCAAAGCTTAGATCTGTAAACAGCTCTTTTCCGGGAAAACTCTTTGATAGATTTTCTGCGAATAAAACGTCATTGCCGCTGATGATGCTGCTTCTAAATTTGATTTTTATACTGTCCGGCGGCTTTTTTGGTGCGACCAGCTTATCAATCCGATCGATTGCCTTTTGACGACTTTCCGCGGCGATGATATTTTTTTCCCTGTTCCAGCGCCTTTGCTGTTCGATGAAGGCTTCCATGCGGGCAATTTCCTTTTGCTGCTGCTCATAGTGCTTTCGCTGTATTTCTCTGGCCGCGGCCTTTTTATCTGCATATGCAGAGTAGCCGCCGTTATAGGAAATACATTCGCAATTTTCCAGTTCTATAGTCTTTGAGGTGACTGCATCAAGAAAGTACCTGTCATGTGAGATGATGAATACTGCCTTTTTATAATTCTTCAGGAAATCTTCCAGCCATTCTATAGAATCAATGTCCAGATGGTTGGTAGGCTCATCCAGCAAAAGAAGATCCGGCTCCTCCAAAAGCAGCTTCGCGAGGGCCAGACGGGTCTTTTGCCCACCGCTCAAAGCTTGTATCCGCATCTCAAACTGGCTATCTTCAAAGCCGAGTCCATGCAATACGCCGCGTATCCAGCTGTGGTATTCATATCCGCCCTCCCGGGAAAAGCGTTCCAGTAGCAAATCATACTCCTTCATCATGGAATGGATACGTGTTTCATCCTTTTCTTTACTGATGTTTTTTCCAAGCAGCTTTAATCTAGCTTCCATCGATGTTAGAGCAAAATAGATAGTCAGCATCTCCATCCATATGGTATTGTTGGAGTCCAAACCTGAACCCTGTTCCAGGTAACCGATTTTCGTACCTTTCGAAATAAAAATCTGGCCGGAATCCTGTTGAAGACTGCCGGTGATAATCTTGAAAAGGGTTGACTTGCCTGCGCCGTTGACTCCTACCAGACCTGCCTTTTCACTTTGTTTAAGCGCACAGCTGACGTTGCTCAGTATGACATCTGCGCCAAACGAAAGATACAATCCATTGCATGTTAAAATGATCATTGCTGCACCGTATTATTCTAAATAATTAGTCAAGAAAAATCGCTTTGCTTATATCTTACATCAGCGAAGTTTCTCGTTCGCTGACAAATTTATTCTAGCAAAAAAATAGTCGGCGGACAAGCGGCCGGCGAAAAAATACAAGCGGCCGGCGGGTAATATTGACAAAAAAATATCAAAGAAGTATAATTTCATTAGTAATATGATGCTAAAGGAGGTAATATCAATGGCCCTGAAGAAAAAAATCTCTATTGCAGTTATCAAGCGCCTTCCCAGATATTACAGGTATTTATCGGATTTACTCTTGATGGATATTACCAGAGTATCATCCAAGG
Source organism: uncultured Oscillospiraceae bacterium (assembly GCA_964349435.1). Classification (GTDB taxonomy): domain Bacteria; phylum Bacillota; class Clostridia; order Acetivibrionales; family DTU013; genus CAYGHY01. Next base: position 33,481 of record CAYGHY010000002.1, on the reverse strand, counting down.
ACTTAAGCATCAGAATGGGCATTACTGCATCCCAGATAAGGCAGGATCTAAATTGTTTCGGCGGCTTTGGGCAGCAAGGCTATGGGTACAACGTTGGGCTTTTATATAAGGAAATCGGCAATATACTGGGGATAAACTACAAATATCGAACTATTATAATAGGTGCCGGTAATATGGGAAGGGCATTGGCTCATTATGGCAATTTTGAAAAAAGAGGGTTTAACATTATTGGTATTTTTGATATCAGTGCCGAATTGATAGGTGATAAGGTCAACAATATGGATATAATGCACTTGGACAATATGGAGGATTTCGTGAAAGAAAACCATGTTGATATAGCCATGCTTACCGTACCTTACGACCAGACGCGTGAGGTGGCGGAAAAAGTCGCGCGACTTGGAATTAAGGGGCTTTGGAACTTTTCGCCCATGGATTTGAAGCTCCCGTATGATACAGTCATTGAAAATGTTCATCTCAGCGACAGTCTAATGGTGCTTGGATATAGAATCAAAGCCCAATTTGAGAATAAGGACACAAAGTGACCTAAAGGAGCGGACATCTCAGTCCGCCACTTTAGGTCATTGATTTTAAAGCTTGTTCAGTGTTTGATAAAAATCCGGATATACAATGTCGACAGCTTGGGACTTTCTTATCATGGTTTCACCTTGCGCTGCAAGCCCGGCAACAGACAGCGCCATTGCCAGAGAGTGATTATTATTGCTCTCCACGACTGTTCCTCTGAGAGTATCTCTTCCCTCTATTACTAGGCTGTCTTTGTTTTCTGACAGTTTTGCTCCCATTTTTGAAAGCTCCAGGGTAATCGCTCTGATTTTACCAGAGTCCGTTGCGTGAAAGTCTGAATAACCGGTGATCTCGGTTGTGCCTTTGGCAAATGCCGCAGCTACTATAATTACAGGAAGCTCATCAAGCAGGTTGGGTATTTGGTTTCTGGTTATTTTTGTGCAGGAAAGCATTGAAGATTCCACATGTATGTCAGCTACTCTTTCGTTGCTGATGATTCGTTGATTTAAAAGCTCAATCTTTGCGCCCATAGCCTTGTAAACATCCAGCACTCCTGTTCTGGTGGGGTTCACGCCCACATTTTTAATGATAATGCTGGAGTTAGGCACCAATAGTGCTGCAGTAATAAAATAGGAGGCCATGGAAATATCTCCTGGTATGATAACATGCTGTGCATACAGATTTTCAACCGGATGGCTCTTTACATCGAGGCTATCGGCCTTGATATCTGCTCCGAAATAATTAAGCATAAGCTCCATGTGGTTCCTTGACTTGACAGCTTCTCTTACCAGAGTTTCGCCTTCGGCGTACAAGCCGGCTAAGAGTACAGATGTCTTAATTTGGGTTTCAAGAACAGACAGGTCGCAGCAAATGCCTTTCAAATTGGCGGGCGAAATGGTAAGCGGACATAAAGTCCCGTCTTCTTTACCATTAATGTTGGCGCCCATCCGTTTCAGGTAGCTTACAACCTTTCCGACAGGCTTTTTCATTGCAGACTCGTTTCTGATGACGGCGGAGGTAAAGGGCTGTCCGCTGAGAACACCAAGCAGCAGTCTTATGGCAGTGCCTGATCGGCCCGTATTGAGTACTGTGGCGGGAGTTTTAAGGCCATACAGCCCCCTGCCCTGAACTCTGACCTTGTTGTTTTGCAATATTTCAATTCCTGTCTGCATTTTTCTAAGGCATTCAATCGTGCTGATGCAGTCCTCACCAAGCAGGAAATTATCAATTTCAGTAGTTCCTCTGGCGAGCGCCCCCAACACGACGGCCCTGTGGGATATGGATTTGTCCCCGGGAACTGTCATTTCCCCTTTAAGTGAGTTTTTGTTTTCAATTAACACGATTTTACCCCCAACATAATCATTCTTACTCTGCACCTATTTTTGCAACTTAGGGTCGGCTGAAATATTACTTCCGATTCTTTTCTGGAGAACGGAGCTTCAGTGTAGTTCTTCGGAAAAGATTTAGCGGAAGTTATATTTCAACGATCCCTTATCTATTTTTAAATACTTTATACCCTGTATTCACAAGTAAGTCAAAGGCAATATTTACACTGACGGTGTCAGGCAGGGCTATGACCAGGCAGCCTTGCTCGAATTCTCTGCTATTGGTAACATTTATATTTTTTATATTAATATTATTGTTGCCCAGAATTGTTGCTATTTCTCCAATAATTCCAGGTTTGTCCTGAACGTCTACGATCAATCTGTAAGTTGGCTGTATCAGACCGGTTGTCTGATTTGATATGGAATCCCTGTACCTTCTTGCTTTATCGAAAAACTGGTATATTGCTTTATAATCTCTGTTTTCAAGAATTCCTGCAAAATCATCCAGTGCCTTTTTAAATAGTGATAAAAGCTGTATAATCTGAGCTTTATTGCTTAAAACGATATTCTCCCACATCTCCGGGTTCGAGGAGGCAATTCTGGTGATGTCCCTGAAGCCTCCTGCGGCAAGGGTTTGCATTTTCCCGCTGCCACTGTCCATCTCTCTCACAAGATTAACCAGTGCGGAGGCGATGATGTGGGGCAGGTGGCTAATGCCGCCCGTTACCCTGTCATGCTCCTGAGCAGGCATGATGACGGGGATAGCGCCTATACCTTCAATGATGCCGGCGAGTGTACCCAATGCTTCAGGCAAAGTTGAAGAACAGGGGGTCAGTATATAATACGCATTCTCAAATAAGTGTGCAAAGCTGTTTGAATAGCCTGATTTTTCTGTTCCCGCCATTGGATGTCCGCCAATGAAACAGGGAGGGGTGGGCATTGCTTCTATATGCCGGGTAATTTCCTCCTTCGTGCTGCATACATCAGTGATAATGCAGGCAACTGAGCATCGCGGTGCTAATTCGTCTATATATCTTAACGTCTGCTTTACCGGAGTGCAGACAAATATGATATCCGCGCTGCAAATGCTGATGTCAATGTTAATGAAACCCTTTGCAATTATTCCTTCCTTTAAGGCAAGTTCAAGGGTATGGGAGTCTGTATCGACAGCTGTGATAGTGTTAAGGCCAAGCTTTTTGTGCAGAGCCTTTGCCAGCGAGCCTCCTATCAGCCCCAGACCAATAATCGCAATGTTAACCGGCTTCATTTTTAAACACTCTGCCGACAATTTCGGCAATCCTTTCAATATCCTTGCATAAACTGTCAAAGGCTTCAGGAGCAAGCTGCTGTGCTGCATCGGACAGCGCAGATCTCGGGTCGGGGTGTACTTCAATGATCAGTCCGTCCGCACCGGCCGCTACCGCCGCCCTTGAAAGAGGCAGTATGTACTGCGGTTTTCCGGCTGCATGGCTGGGGTCGACGATAATGGGGAGGTGGCTGTTGATTTTCACTACCGGTATTGCGCTAATATCCAATGTGTTTCTTGTTGCTGTTTCAAAGGTTCTGATGCCGCGCTCACACAGCACTACATTATAATTGCCTTCACTCATTATATACTCCGCCGCATTAAGCCATTCATCAATAGTAGTTGAAGCGCCTCTTTTAAAGAGCACAGGCTTTCCGGAACGTCCGACTTCTCTGAGGAGATGAAAATTTTGCGAGTTGCGGGCGCCTATCTGGAACATGTCTACATAGTCTGCTGCAATTTCTATCGAACGCTCGCTTATAACCTCTGTGATGGTGGGCAGACCGGTTGCTTCACCGGCTTCCTTAAGCATTTTAAGACCCTCTTCTTCAAGGCCCTGAAAAGAGTAGGGTGAGGTTCTTGGTTTGAAAGCGCCGCCTCTTAGAAATTTGGCTCCGGATTTTTTGACTGCCTCGGCGGCGGTCAATATCTGATGGCGACTCTCGATAGCACACGGCCCCGCCATTATGACAAACTCCTTGCCGCCAATTTTGACACCTTTTATCTCAATAATGCTGGGCTCGGGTTTGAATGTTTTGCCAGCCAGCTTGTAGCTTTCCAAAATGGGTAAAAGTTTATCGACACCGGGCATCAGCTCAATCGGCAGCTCGCTCAGAAGCCTTTCGTCCCCTATTGCGCCAATGATTGTCCTTTCGGTGCCTTTTGAAATATGGACGCCAAGGCCCAGTTTTTCTAACACTTTTGATACTTCACGAATTTCGCTCTCCTGTGAACCTGGTTTCATTACAATAATCATTTGAAACTTCCTTTCTACTACAACGAAACAAACATTAATTCATCGGCATTTATGCGCCTTTCAGAAACATAGCGAAAGCTTTAATGTTGACGAAGGCTGGGTTTTATATAAATTTACAACTATATCGGCTAAATGTCAAGAAAAATGGGAATTCAATGATATATAGTCTTATGCCTTTCGGGTGAGATACTTATAGCAATTCCGCACTTTTGAAAAGGCAAAAATGCCCTCAAATGCAACACACATTCATGAGAAAGTCCTTGAACTGGCATTAATGTGTGTTATAATATACAATGTGTTAAATAAATCCCAGTACTCTTGAATTACTTTGCTATTATTTAGGAAGAATATTATAAGTTTGTATTATAACAAGGGGGAATTAATATGAAGGATTATACTGTGGAAAGGCTCCGCAATGTGTGCCTGATGTCACATGGCGGGGCGGGAAAGACAACACTGGCGGAGGCAATGCTGTTTAACACAGGGGTCTTGGACAGGTTTGGCAGGGTAAATGACGGTACTACCACAATGGATTACGATCCGGAAGAAATCAAAAGAAAGATTACCCTCAGTACAGCTATAGCGCTTTGTGAGTGGAAGGACTGCAAAATAAATATTATTGATACCCCCGGCTACTTTGATTTTGTCGGCGAAATCAAACAGGGCAGCAGGGTGTCTGATAGTGCTGTCATTCTAGTTCCCGCGAAGGGCGGCGTCGCGGTAGGTACAGAAAAATCCTGGGCTTATGCAAAGGAACAGGGAATACCCAAGATGTTTTTTGTAAGTAAGATGGACGAAGAAAATGCGAATTTCTACGAAGTTTTCGGACAATTGACCAATATCTTCGGCAAAAGCGTTATAGCTTTTCAGCTTCCAATTATTGAGGGCGATAAATTTACTGGTTTTGTTGATATTCTTGGTATGACTGCGAAAAAATTCGACAAGGATAAGCTGATCGATACAGCAATTCCTGCCGGTTTAACTGATAAGATATCGGAGATTAGAGACGCACTGAATGAAACAATTGCTGAGACGAGTGAGGAACTGATGGAAAGATTCTTCAGCGGTGAAGAGTTTACCGCAGAGGATATCAAGAAGGGTCTCAGCGCCGGAATAGCAAACGGCTCGATAGTACCTGTTCTTTGCGGAGCTGCCCTTCAAAATCAGGGTATACAGACGCTCATGGACATGATTATAGAATACATGCCTTCACCCGCCGGCAAACCCGTTATAAAGGCTTTGAAGGCTGGCACCGATACTGTGGTTGAGCTTAGGGCTGCGTCGGATGAAAGTATGTCTGCCCTTGTTTTCAAGACTATTGCAGATCCCTTTGTTGGGAAGATATCCATATTCAGGGTATACTCCGGCACTATCAAGTCCGACTCTGTAGTTTTGAATACTACGACTGAAAAGACCGAAAAGATCGCCCAGGTGTTTATGCTCAGAGGCAAGAAACAATTACCGGTTGACAGGCTTATTGCCGGTGATATCGGAGCTGTTGCCAAACTTCAGTACACCAATACCAATGACACATTGTGCGGCCAGGCCAAGCCTGTCATACTTGAAAAGATTGATTACCCCGAGCCGGCACTCTCGCTTGCAGTTGAACCCAAGGCCAAGGGTGATGAGGAGAAGATAAGCTCGGGTCTTACAAGACTTCAGGACGAAGATCCCACCTTCAAGGTTATTGTAAACACAGAAACACATCAGACTGTTATTTCCGGTATAGGTGAACAACACCTTGATGTTATAGTAAGCAAACTCAAGGCAAAGTTCGGAGTATCTGTGAATCTGGTTGACCCGAAGGTTCCCTACCGGGAAACCATTAAAAAGAAGGTTAAAGTGGAAGGCAAGCACAAGAAGCAGTCCGGCGGGCATGGCCAGTATGGGCATGTCTGGGTGGAATTCGAGCATGGCGAGACTGAAGACCTTATTTATGAAGAGAAGATCTTCGGTGGCTCAGTGCCGAAGCAATATCATCCGGCTGTTGAAAAAGGACTTCGCGAAGCAATATTTCATGGTGTGCTGGCGGGGTATCCGGTAGTTAACCTGAAGGCAACACTCGTTGATGGCTCCTACCATGATGTCGACTCCTCTGAAATGGCATTCAAGATAGCGGCGCGCCTGGCGTACAAGAAAGGCTTGCCGCTGGCGAACCCAGTATTGCTGGAGCCGATAAGCCGTGTAGAAGTGTATATTCCGGACAGCTACATGGGGGATATCATCGGTGACCTTAATAAAAGAAGGGGCAGAATTCTGGGTATGAATCCACAGGAAGACGGTCTGCAGCAGGTTGTGGCCGATGTTCCGTCTGCGGAAATGTTTAAGTATGCCAATGACCTCAGGTCTATGACGCAGGGAAGAGGCTCATTCAAACAGTCCTTTGACAGGTATGAGGAGGCTCCGTCAAACGTATCCCAGAAGGTAATAGAAGATGCCAAGAAGACGATGACCGATGATGTAGACGAGGAGTAAACATGAGTGACGAAAAGGAACTCCTGCTGATAGAAAATAGAACCTGGTGACCGAAATACACAGTAGAGCTGCCAATAATGGCAGCTCTGCTTTTTGATTTTCATCTCACTGGCTGCGTTGGAACTTTCTATAGACATGTGCGTCTAAAAACACATAGTCCATAATAGAGATAGGATGAAGGAGGAAGAAGGTATGAATAAGAGGTATTTTGGAATTCTCATGGCAGTGGTGCTGCTGATATCAGCCTTTGCAGGGTGCGGCGCCAGAACGGGGAACACTTCTGCTGATTATCCCGCAGCCCCTCAAGAAGAAGCGCGCAATGATATAATGACAACCTATTCTTTAGCTGCAGAAAGAGCTGCAGATGGCTCTGGACTGGCCGATCAGAAGGGGGGAGAAGCGTATAAAGGAAATGAACCGGTTAATGCGTCACAAGTTCCTAAAACAGCAAGTGTGGCAGACTCGCTGGCGGGCACAGGAAACACGATTGATAATGTATCCAACGCTATACTGGCCGAAAGGAAAATTATCCGCAGCGCAAACCTTAACATTGAAGTTGAGAACTTTGACGAAGCCCGGAATAATATTAACTCTATCATCAGCGGCATAGGCATTGTACAGGAGTCCAACGTCGTTACGGATAGAGTGTATGTTGATGGCAACCTCAAGCTTATAAAAAATGGCACACTACTGCTGAGAGTATACAAAGAAAAATTTGATTCTGTTTTTAATAATCTCAAAGGGATTGGTGATGTTACCAACGAGTCCATAACCGGTCAGGATGTTACAGACAGGTTTGTTGATACCGAATCTAGGCTGAGGATACTAAAGTTGGAGCAAAGCAGGCTGGAAGTATATCTGGCAAAGCTGGAGGACCTGGATAAGATTTTCAGGACGGAGAGCAGGCTGACTGAAATACGGCAGGAGATTGAGAGTCTGACAGGCAACCTGAATAAAATGAACAGTCTGGTGGAACTGTCTACAATTACAATAACAATGAATGAGAAGAACCCGAATGTCATAAAAAATCCAAATGAATTGTCTTACGGGGAGAAGCTGCTTGACAATCTGAAATCCAGCCTCGAAGGTGTTGTAACCTTTTTGGGCGAGCTGCTCATAATTGTCGTAGCGGCGATTCCGGTGCTGATTCTGCTCGGACTGTTCGTGCTGCTGGGTTTGTTTATCTACAGACGCATACCGCAAAAGCGGAAAGAGACGGTTAATGCTATCAAAAAGGAAAGTGAAGAGGAAAATAAATAGAAATAGATGATGACAGATGAAGCGAAAAAGAATAAGTTAGAAAGGACGAATACTAATCCTGTATGCGAAGTCAGGTGGTGCAAAGCTGCCTGGCTTTTAATTTTGAGTAAATAACTACGCACGCCACATATCAAATATATTTGAAAATCCTCAAAAATCCTTGAATATACTGTATGTGTGTTTTATAATATACTTGAAAGTCAAAGATAGTCAAAATCAATACAAGGATGAAAGGAGAGTGCGCGTGTGGCTAGAATGAGTGATATCATTGAATCTTTTTTAAAGCAGATGATTATTGAAACGGATGGCTCTATTGAGATACAACGTAATGAGCTGGCAAATTATTTTAATTGCGTGCCCTCGCAAATAAACTATGTTATAGATACCAGATTTACTACCGAGAGGGGTTACTATGTAGAGAGCAGGCGCGGCGGCGGCGGCCATATAAGTATAAAAAGGGTGAATATCAGCAGGCCGGGGAACTACCTGATGCATATTATAAGCTCTATGGGGGACAGCATCTCCCAGCAATCAGCCGTGGTATTCATTTCCAATTTTATTGATTATGAAGTTATCAGCGACAGGGAAGGATTGATTCTAAAAGCCGCAACCAGTGACAAGGTACTTGGAAGTATCCAGATGCCATACAGGGACACAGTAAGGGCGGTAATGCTGAAAAATATGCTGACAAGTCTGCTGGTGTGAGAGGTGAGAGGTGAGAGGTGAGAGGTGAGAGGTGAGAGGTGAGAGGTGAGAGTATCCCGCTTTTAACAGCCGGAATTCGAAACGTCTCCGACGGAAATGCAGTATGTTTGCATTGAGCTGCTATGGGTAAAATTAGTACGATATTCAAAATATGCAGGGAGTGAGGCATATGTTGTGCCAACAGTGTCAAAAAAAAGTGGCGGATGTTCATTTTACGCAGATAATGCACGGTAAGAAGGTAGAAATGTACCTTTGCGAGCAGTGTGCAAAAGAAAAAGGGCAAATGAGTTTCAGCCCGCAGCTCAATTTGGGAGACTTTCTTTGGGGCTTCCCCGGCTTTGGCGGCAGCGGCAGCCCTGGCTTTGCGCAGATGGAACAGCCTGAAGAAGCACGCTGCGGTGTATGCGGCATGAGCTTTGAGGATTTCAGAAAAACCGGGAAGTTGGGCTGTGGCAATTGCTATACTGTTTTCAGAGAGAAATTGAGTCCGATACTGAGGAGGATTCATGGAAATGTTGAACATACCGGTAAAGTACCAGGGAGAGTTTCCAAATGCATAAGTGCGACAAACGAGCTTGAACGACTTAAAGCTGAACTCACAGCTGCAATTGGCAAGGAGGAATATGAAAGGGCGGCTGAGCTGAGGGACAGGATTAAGGAGTTGGAAGGCGTGGGGAATATGTGCGGGGGTGTGTGAAATGAATGAGGATGGGGTAAAATTAATACCTGAAGCCGACGTGGCGATAAGCAGCAGAATAAGGCTGGCCCGAAACCTGGAGGCCTATCCTTTTTCGTCGAAGCTAAACAGGGAGCAGAGCGGAGAGATACTGGTAAAGGTCGGGAATGCTGTGTTCAACAGTAGTGACGCCGATATTAAAAACCTTTTATATATGGAAATGCAGGCCATGAAGCAGGTAGATAAACAAGTGCTTGTTGAAAAGCACCTTATAAGTCCAGAATTTGCAGAAGGTGATAACAACAGGGCAGTCATAGTCAGCAAAGATGGCAGAATAAGCATTATGGTGAATGAAGAAGACCATTTACGGCTGCAATGTATTTTCCCAGGCATGCAAATTGAAGAAGCGTGGAAGCTTTGCAGCAGTATTGATTCACAGCTGGAGGAGAAGCTGGATTTCGCTTTCGACAAAAACAGCGGATATCTTACCTGCTGTCCCACGAATACAGGTACGGGTATCAGAGCATCTGTAATGCTTCACCTGCCGGCTCTGTCCATGACCGGCTATATCAAGGGCATACTTGAGACCTGCGGTAAGCTTGGTGTGGCTGTCAGGGGAATATACGGCGAGAATAGCGAGGCCTCGGGAAATATGTTTCAGGTATCCAACCAGATTACACTGGGACAGACGGAAGAAGAAATTATCGCAGGTATCAGCAATATAACCTTACAGATTGCCGAACAGGAGAGAATGCTCAGAGCAGAGCTTTACAAGCAGAATCCCATACGGTTTGAGGATAGGATATTCAGGTCGCTCGGCTTGCTTTTGAATGCGAGGATCATTTCCACCGAAGAAAGTCTAAAATTGATGTCTGATGTAAGACTTGGGGTTGTTATAGGGTTGATGACGGGTATGGAGCTGGACGATCTGAATGAAATGATGATGATAGTACAGCCGGCTTATTTACAGAAGCTGTCGGGAGGACAGCTCTCGTCGGAGGAGAGAGATCAGAGGCGCGCCGAGTATATAAGGGAAAAGTTGAAAAATAACATAAGGTAAAAGATTACATGGAGTGGAGTGATGAACAATGTATGGAAGATTTACAGAAAAGGCTGAAAAAGCAATAAACCTGTCGCAAGCGTGCGCAATGCAGCTTGGGCATAACTATGTGGGTACGGAACACCTTCTGCTGGGTCTTGCCAGGGAAGGCACGGGTGTGGCTGCAAGAGTGCTTCACGGACAAGGAGTCACAGAAGAGAGAATACTGAAAGAGATTGATGAATTGATTGGACGAGGAGAACACGCAGAGCAGCAGCCTCTGGATTTCACCCCAAGAACCAAAAGAGTACTGGAACTAAGCCTGAAAGAAGCCAGAAGGTTGGGGCATAATTATATAGGTACGGAACACCTGCTTCTCGGGGTGATGCGGGAAGGCGATAGTGTAGCTGTGCGTATACTCATAGATCTGGGAGTTGATCCGCAGAAGATGCTCAATGACATTGTCAAAATGGTCAGCGAGGAAGCACCCGGTGCTTCAGGAGAGCCAAAAAACACATCCGTCAATACAAACACACCTACACTAAACCAGTTTGGCAGAGATTTGACCGAGATGTCCAGGGAAGCCAAGTTTGACCCGATCATAGGGCGTGACAAGGAAATTGAAAGGGTGGTTCAGATACTTAGCAGGCGGACAAAGAACAACCCTTGTCTCATCGGGGAGCCCGGAGTAGGTAAAACGGCCATAGCTGAGGGACTTGCACAAAAAATTGTGGAGGGTAATATTCCGGAATTGCTCAAAGATAAAAGAGTGGTTACATTAGATCTTTCATCGATGGTTGCAGGCGCAAAATATCGTGGCGAGTTTGAAGAAAGACTAAAGAAAGCCATGGATGAAGTCAGAAAGGCCGGCAATGTCATTATTTTTATTGACGAAATGCATACCATTATCGGAGCAGGAGCAGCTGAGGGTGCCATAGATGCGTCAAACATACTCAAGCCGGCGCTGGCAAGAGGCGAGATACAGGTAATAGGAGCAACGACGCTCAATGAATACCGCAAACACGTGGAGAAGGATGCCGCCCTTGAACGGAGGTTTCAGCCTATTACAGTGGGAGAGCCAACGAAGGAAGAAACGGTGGAAATTTTGAGGGGTATTCGGGACAAATATGAGGCCCATCATAGGGTAAAGATAACAGACAGCGCTCTGGAAGCGGCAGTCAGGCTTTCCGACAGATATATATCCGACAGGTACCTGCCGGATAAGGCTATCGATCTTATTGATGAGGCTGCCTCGAAAGTCAGACTGAAAACTTATACAAAACCGCCTGATGTAAAGAGGTTGGAGGAGCAGATAGAGAGGTTGGGCAAAGATAAGGAAGATGCTATCAGATCTCAGGATTTTGAACAGGCGGCAGGTATCAGAGATCAGGAGCAGAAGCTTAAAGCAGAGTATGAGAGAATAAAGGGCGATTGGTATCAGAAGAATCAGACCAGGACAGATATGGTAACGGAAGATGAAGTTGGCGATATTGTTGCGAGCTGGACCGGTATACCCGTTAAACGTCTTGCGGAGGAAGAATCAGAAAGGTTGATGAAGCTGGAGGAGGAACTCCACAAGAGGATAATCGGTCAGGAGGAGGCTGTAAAAGCTGTTTCAAAAGCTATCAGAAGAGGCAGGGTAGGCCTTAAGGATCCGAAGCGGCCCACCGGCTCATTCATATTCCTTGGGCCGACAGGCGTTGGGAAGACAGAGTTGAGCAAGGCTCTGGCGGAGACATTGTTTGGCAATGAAAATGCAATAATCCGCTTTGACATGTCGGAGTACATGGAGAAATTCACCGTATCCAGACTGGTCGGCTCTCCTCCGGGTTATGTAGGTTATGATGAAGGCGGACAGCTTACTGAAAAGGTGAGAAGAAAACCTTATTCCGTATTATTATTTGACGAAATAGAGAAAGCTCATCCCGATGTATTCAACATACTGCTGCAGATACTTGAAGACGGCAGATTGACAGACTCACAGGGCAGGCTTGTAGACTTCAGAAACTCAGTAATCATTATGACATCCAATGTTGGGGGAAGGATGATAACAGAACCAAAGAGACTTGGGTTTATAGTGGGAGACGACACAGCCAGAAATTATGAGGAAATGAAGGGAAACGTCATGGGTGAACTAAAAAAAGCCTTCAGACCTGAATTTCTGAACAGAGTGGATGACATCATCGTTTTCCACCCACTGGATGAAGATAATATCAAGCTTATAGTCGGCATAATGCTGGAGGTGCTTGTAAAGAGGCTGAAACAGAACGACGTCACCCTTGAGGTAAGCGACGAAGGCAAAGCTTATCTGGTTAAAAAAGGCTTTGATCCGGTTTTCGGAGCAAGGCCACTGAGAAGATCCATACAAAGCATGGTGGAGGATAAACTCGCAGAATACATGCTGGAAGGCTCCGTGAAGCCCGGCGATACGGTGCGGGTGGAGTTGGTGGATGATAAACTGGAGTTTAACATAAAAAAGTGCGAATAGTTAACAGGTAGTACAGTATAAAGAAGGAAATTAAAGTGTCGCAACCGGTTTACAGCATTACGCAACGGCTTTGATGCTGAAAAAATAACAAATAACAACGAATATTAGCATATGATAATAAAAACATTGACATTTCCTAACTGAAGAAGTAAAATGAGAATAAATACTAGCCCGAAATGGCAACAAGTATTAAAAGCAGGGGGGTGTAATATGCTGGCGGCTTTTTTGTACGGTCCAAATGATTTGAGACTTCAGGAGGTAAAGACACCGGAAATAAATGATAATGAGATACTGCTGAAAGTAATAAGTTCTGCTATATGCGGATCTGATATAAGGATGATTAACAACGGCTACAATGGTGTTACAGAACAGACACCAAGGATACTGGGACATGAGTTGAGCGGTATCATAATAAAGGTTGGCAAGAATTTGCAAAAATACAAGGAAGGGATGCGTGCTGCAGTAGCTCCTAATCTTGGATGTGGAGTGTGTGACTACTGTGTAAGCGGCAATACCCATTTTTGTATAGACTACCGTGCTCTCGGAATTCACCTTGACGGAGGATTTGCAGAATATGTTAAAATACCTGAAGAGGCATGCAGGCAGGGCAATATTATAGAGCTTGCGGAAAATGTATCTTTTGACGAGGCGGCATTGAATGAACCTTTATCATGTGTGTACAATGGGTTTCTCAGATGCGGCATAAAGCCCGGGGAAGCAGTCCTGATTATTGGAGCCGGGCCAATAGGAATAATGCATGCAAAGCTTGCGAAGATGGCCGGAGCGGCAAAAATAATAATAAACGATATCTCAAAGCTGCGTCTTGAAGTTAGCAAAAAAATTGACGGTTCCTTCATTACTGTCGAAAGCGATAATCTAAAAGAACAAATTTTGGATCTTACAAAGGGGAAAGGGCTGGATGTTTGCATAACAGCTTGCCCATCACCGCAAGCGCAGGCAGACTCGCTTGATTTGATGGCTATAAATGGCAGAATAAACTTCTTTGGCGGTTTGCCCGCAGCTAAAGCTATAGTAGGTATCAACACGAATCTGGTGCACTACAGGCAGCTGACGCTTACAGGGAGTGCAAGGGCAAGCCTTATACAGTACAGAAAGACATTGGAGTTTATTACCGGCGGTATGCTTGATGTAAAAGATTTAATATCCGGCAGGTTTGAATTAAAAATGATAATGGAGGGAGTTAACCGGGCATCAATTGTAGAAGGCTTAAAGAATATTGTGCATTTTGATTGACAGGGGTGTTCGTATGTGGAAAAAATACCTGTTAGGCATTGACATAGGCACGCAAGGTACAAAAGCGGCCATTTATTCTTTGGAAGGCAGGAAGGTTGCAGATGCATTTGAAGCGTCCAGACTTATAAGTCCTGCTAAAGGTGTAGTTCAACAGGATACCGATGATTTGTATTATTCTGTTCTTCATACCATATCGGAAGTCATGTCGGAATCTGGCATTAAGCCTTCTGACGTTCTGGGCATAGGAATAGATGGGCAAATGGCGGGAATATTAGGCATAGACAGGGATTGGAATGCAGTTACATATTATGATTCATGGCTGGATACCCGATGTGAAAAGTATATAAGTATTATCAAGGCAGAAGCCGAAGACAAGATAATAAGTATTACCGGCTGCCCTGTAACTTATGCTCATGGGCCAAAGATATTGTGGTGGAAGCATGAAAGGCCCGAGGTATACAATAAAATAGATAAGTTTGTGCTGCCAAGTGTGTTTGTGGTTGGCCGGCTTGCCGGATTGAAGGCTGAAAATGCATTCATTGACTACTCCTATTTGCATTTCTCCGGCTTCGGCGACACAAAGAACCTGAAATGGTCTGAAGAGCTCTTAAAACTGTTTGAGGTCGATAAAGACAAAATGCCGGATATTGTTGAGCCATGGAAGGTAGTGGGAGGATTGTTGCCGGATGCGGCCGCCAAATGCGGGCTATTATCAGGTACGCCGATTGTTGCCGGATGTGGCGATTCGGCTGCTACATTACTTGGATCGGGAATAACAAAGCCTGGCCTGTTGCTTGACGTAGCAGGAACAGCCTCGATTTTTGCCTGCTGTGTAGATAAATATGAGCCGGATGTGAACACCAAGACGCTGTTATATGCCAGGTCGGTCATTCCCGGATTGTGGACGCCGCTTGCTTATATAAATGGCGGGGGAATGTGCCTCAAGTGGTTCAAGGATAGCTTGACCGGCATTGGAAACATACCGGATTACGGAGAATTGGACAAAGAAGCGGAAAAAGTTGTTCCCGGAAGCGAAAGTCTTATTTTTCTTCCGCACTTCAGCGGAAGAGTCTGTCCCAACAATCAGTATATCAGAGGAGCATGGCTTGGGTTAAGCTGGGTTCATAACAGAGCGCATATGTATAGATCCATAATGGAGGGAATCGCATATGAGTACAAATATTACTTGAAAGTTATAGAGAGCCTGCTTAATGACACGAAATTTTCCCAGGTGTATGTAATAGGCGGCGGTTCCAGAAGCAGATTGTTCAATTCAATAAAAGCCGATGTGCTGGGAATTGACTATACAGCCCTGCACGTTAGCGATACTGCGGTATTGGGGAGTGCGGTAATTGCCGGGTATGGGGTTAAGGCTTTCAGCAGTCTGGAAAAAACGATTGATAAATTTATCGGCTTTGATACAAGACTTGAGTACAATCCTGCAAGGCATGAAACGTATAAAAGGTATGCAGACGCGTATGAAAGGCTATTTGGTACATTAACCCCGGCATTCAAAGACATTACAGGTTAAGATATTGATTCTATACATGATGTTTGCTTGAGAGGTATAGTATTTTTAAATGCGGATGATCGCAAGTGCCACATCAGAATTGTTAATTGCCGTAAAGTTCCTGTAATACAGTTGGATTTTGCGACAGGTATTGAATACGGCCGGCTTTGTGAGGTGGTATATTTTGATTAAGGATAGGAAAATTGTAATAGCAAAATCCTCCATGTTGATGCTGAACTTTATTGCGATCATATTCATGTCTAACCTTGTCTATAAAGCTATTCAGACGATTTGTTCCAATAATTTGGCGCGGGATTTTCTTGAGAAAATATCATATATTCCAACTGTGCCATGGAAGGTGCCTTTTTACGCAGTTGTATTCATGCTGCTTTTAGTTTGCAGTACTTTGATCAAGGATATGTTTTTAAAGGAAAAGAAAACACTTCTGCACCTCTTTTATGTAGTCGATCTATTAATTTGCATTGCTTTGATATACTGCACGAATCTAAGCTATAAAGGAGTATTGCTGCTAGCAATAATGAATGTAATTACTTCTGTGGAGGGGAAAAAGAAAAGGAATATTTTTGTCGCAATGGCAATAATTATTTATGTAATATTTGATTACGATATCATATCTTTGAAGATAAGCATTTTATCCATAAATGATTACATACAATACTTCAGCCCTGTGCAAAGGTTATATATTTATAGTATACGCAATGTTTTAAGTTCATTAAACGAGATGATTTTTATCGTTTTTATGATTTTTGTCATACAAAAACAGGTAGATGAGAATATAGAGATAAAGGTATTGTATGAACAGCTCTATGCTACTGCAGAAGAACTGAAGATTGCTAATATCCGATTAGAGCAATATAATAAAAAATCAGAGGAAATGGTAAAAACTCGTGAAAGAAATCGTCTGGCAAGAGAAATACATGATACCATCGGACATACTTTTACTGCCATTGCAACAGGTCTTGAAGCTTGTTCCGAATTAATCGGCTGGGATCTTGAAAAAACAAAGGCGCAAATATCAAAAATTTCCGAGCTAGCCAGGAACGGCCTTTTGGATGTCAGGAGGTCGGTGAGTGAGTTGAGGCCTGATGTCCTGGAAAGATTCTCTTTGGTCCCCGCAATAAAAAAGCTTGCAGAAAGCATCAGCGATTGCACAAGCACAAAAGTTCATTTAAATGTGGAGGGATTTGCCCGGAAGCTTAGAGCCGATGAGGAAGAAACACTGTACAGAGTTGTGCAGGAGTGTATAACAAATGCCGTCCGGCATGGGAAAGCCAGGGAAATATGTGTTTATATGAATTTTACGGACAGCTTTGTCGGACTGGAAATATCTGACAATGGCAAAGGCTGCGACAATATTAAGGAGGGTTTTGGTCTCACTCACATAAGAGAAAGAGTTGAAATGCTCAAAGGCAGCGCCAGGTTTATGGGAAACAGAACAAATGGATTTAGCGTGCAGGTAGACATGCCGATAAGGTGGGGATAATATGATAAGAGTGCTTATTGCAGAGGATCAGGAACTGATTAGACAGAGTATAGAAATCATGTTGACTAACAAACCGGATATAGCAATTGTCGGAACTGCTGAAAATGGCACGGAAACGATAAGATTAGCTAGAAAGCTAATTCCTGATGTTATACTTATGGATATTAGAATGCCGGGAATCGATGGCGTCGAGTGTACTGAAATCATTAAAGAGTCGATGCCGAAGGTCAAAATTATTGTGCTGACCACCTTTGATGATGATGAATATGTTTTCAATGCATTAAAAAATGGCGCCAGCGGGTACTTGCTCAAGGGAATATCAATCGCAGAACTTGTACAGGCAATCAGAACAGTTGCAGAAGGCGGAGCTCTTATAAATCCTAATATTGCATCAAAAGTATTTAAAATTTTTTCACAAATGGTAAATGCAGACTTCCGATTAAAAGTTGAAGACAATGCTCTAAAAGAGCTAGGGAAAAATGAGCAGAAAATCATCCGATTAATAGGAATCGGATTATCAAACAAGGAAATTGCAGACAAACTGAAATTAAGCGAAGGTACTGTAAGAAATTATATTAGCGGTATATTGAGCAAGATCAATCTTCGCGACAGAACTCAAATTGCAATTTTTGCCGTCCAATCCGGTTTGACTCTAATGAAAACTGTAGGTGGTGATTGTCAGGATGCTTAACCGTAAAGCATTTGTGGCTATCTGTTTTGCTGTTGGTTTGCTAATCTCATTACCATTTGTTGTATCGAACAGAATTGCCAATGCGAGTGAACCAATTGAAATTCTATTTAGTATAACTTCAGATAATATTTGGGATAAAGAAAAAATTGACAACACGTTATTTTTTGAAAAGGCCATAATCAAGTATGAGAAACTAAATCCACAAATAAGAATTAAGTTAATAAAAGGTTTACCCAGGAGAGAATACTCTGAATGGCTAGCTCAAAGTATACTTAAAGGGAATCAGCCGGATATTTTCAGTGTATTGCCGGAGGATTTTTGTACTTTAGCTTCTATTGGGGCGCTTGAGGCACTGGACAAGCATATTGAAAAACTAAAGCCGAACAAATTGGAGGATGTTATTTCAAAAGTGCTGAAAACAGGGCAATACAAGGGTATCCAATATGCTATGCCGTTTGAGGTCATTCCAACAATTATGCTGGTTAATGAATCTATGCTTAACGGAGAGGGTATTGATTTACCGGTAAAAGACTGGGATTGGTTTGATCTGGTTTGTATCAGCAATAGTGTAATAAAGGATATTGATGGGGATGGGCAGCAGGACCAATATGGAATAACAGGGTACAATTGGCAGCATGCGGTGTATTCTCTTGAAAAACGTTTGTTTGACGAAGATGGGGGAAAGGTCTTTCTAAATGATTCGGATGTGGTTTATATGGTCAAATATGCTACGTCATTAAATCAAAGGAATATGAATCTGACAGGCATGGACTTTAATAGCGGAAAGGTGGCCTTCAGGCCATATCCGTTCTCAGCGGCAAGGCGTATGATGAAAAATGATGAAGGTATAAAAAATTCGGCGAGTTTTGATTGGAAAATCATAAAAATACCAAAGGGGCTGGACGGGAAAACGTCCTCAGAGTTACATAGCATGCCGGTTGCCATAAGTGCAAGATCGCAATACAAAAGTGAGGCATGGAAGTTTATTGACTTTATTAGTGGCGATGTAGAAATTCAAAAGGATGTATTAAAATACTCCTATGGACTGCCTATATTAAAGAGTGTGTTGATGAGTGATGAAACAGCGGAGTTACTGTCTCCCTATGCGGATGCAGGTTTATTGCATGAAGTTATAAAGGAATCAATTGCTCCGTTTACCTTCAGAAAGTACAAACAGGCTATGAACATGGCTGATAAAGAAATATTTCAGTTTATCAAAGGAGATAAGGACATTGATGTGGAGCTTGAGAAGCTAAACAATGAGATTAGCAAGTTTTTGCACGAATAAATTATATGTATTATACAAGGATATAGAATGTGTATAACATATCGCAGCTAAGCTGTAAGCTAAGGTATGAAAATCGCTGCGATGAGCTTACAAGGACAATTATATCTTCAAAAGCTCATAAAAGTTTGTTTTTTAAGTAAGCTTTAAAAGGATAATTATAATAAAGCTTTTCTGTTTTGCAGTCCATACATGATAAATGAAATGTTAAGTAGTTTTCATGACAAATGTCAAGTAGTTTTCATGACAAATGTCAAGTAGTTTTCATGACAAATTATATTAGAAACTCACTGTTTGAAAAACTATAATTAAAGTTGGAGGCTCGTAATGGAACCTTTAATGATAATGGGAGGTGAAGCAGGAAGGGATATCAAGGTATGGCGTACTCTATACGGAAAGACAGAAGAGGTCAAGATGAACGATGATATAAAAGAAGCGTTTAATTCATCAGGCTCGACTGTCTTGGGGATTGTAACCTAAACACAAATTTAAGGAGGATGTTATATGCGAAAAATTCTTAGTATTCTATTGATCATGGTTATGCTGCTGGGTGTATTGACTTCATGCGGCCAATCTGATAACAGCAAGCCTCAGGAAAATACAGCAGAGACAAAAGCTCCGGAGACGAAGGCGGAAACGAAGACAGAAGAAGCAAAACCGGCTGAGGAACCCAAGCTTAAAAAAATCAGAATAGGCTGGAGCCCGCCGGATATTACCGGAGTCTTCAAGACTGCAACGGATTTCATGGAAAAAGCGGCACAGGATGCTAAAAAAGCCGGGCTGGAAGTCGAAATCATTACTAGGGCAACAGCGGCTCACACACAAGCAGCCGATCAAGTAAAGACAATAGAGAATTTTATACAGAACAAGGTAGACGTCATCATTGTTTCACCTGCTGATGTCGAAGCTGTAAAACCTGCCTTAAAACAGGCGAACGCCGCTAATATTCCGATTATCATCGTAAACATGCTTGACGAGCTTGAAGGGATTGATGTCAAATCTTTTATTGGCTTTGACAACTTCCAGGCTGCCGTTGTTTCGGCATATGCTACACTGGATGCACTTGGAGGTCCCGGTGTGGTGGGGGATGGCAACAAGGTTGAGGTTATGGCTGGAGATATGCTTGATTTACCGTGGTGGGAAAATGTATATAAAACAGCAGACACAAATTCCATTAAAGGGAAGGTAGCCATAATCGAGGGTATTGCCGGGGATTACTTCTCAAACAAACGAGTAGAGGGATTCCGTTCTGTTACCGACAGATTTCCGGGTATAAAGATTGTAGCTACTTTACCGGCGGACTGGAATAGACAAAAAGGAATAAAGGCTGCTGAAAATATACTGCAGAACAATAAAGAATTGGATGCAATATGGGCTGCTTCTAATGAAATGGGAATGGGAGCTTATATAGCAGTTAAGAATGCCGGACGTGAAGGCTCTATCAAAGTATTAACAAATGACGGTACACCAGAGAGTCTTGACTATATCCGTCAAGGAAAGCTGGTAGCTGAAACGTGGCATGGATTCCCTGAATGGGGCTGGTATGGAACAAAGTTCGGTGTAATGCTGGCTTTGGGACAGGAGATTCCAAAGAAGTTTGACATAAGGCCAAGAACAGAGTATAAAGACAATGCTGATGATTTCTATCCGGAACCAAAGCTTGAAGCAATAGATTGGGAAGAGATAGTAAAAGCTGCAAAGTAATACATATTAAGTAATCTATTGCAACATCCGATGCGGTGCAGGTTCAAAGCTGCACCGCATTAATGAATTTAAAACAGCGTTGCCTTTTGGGGAGGGGAAACTTTTGGAAGAAGTTCTCTTGGAGATGATAAATATCAAAAAACGTTTCTATGGAGTTGAAGCACTAGGTGGAGTGGATTTTAAAGTTAATAAAGGAGAAGTCCACGTATTGCTTGGCGAAAATGGAGCGGGCAAATCCACTTTAATGAAAGTCTTATCAGGAGCCTATAATTATGATGATGGAAAGATTATATGGGAAGGTAATCAGGTAAACATCAAGGAACCTTATAACTCGTTAAGGCTTGGAATAGGGATGGTGTATCAGGAATTATCTCTGATAAAAGCTTTGAGTGTTTTTGAAAACATTTGGCTGGGGCGGCTGCCCAAAAAGAAATATCTGCCTTTTTTAGATTGGAAATCAGCGATAAAAAAAGCCGAAGAAACATTTAGTAAATTGGAAATTTTTATAGATGTCAGGCGACCGGTTTCTGAATATGATCTGGGAATTCAGCAGTTAGTGGAGATAGTTAGAGCAATCTCAAGGGATGTAAAGTTGGTTATTCTTGATGAACCCACATCTGCTTTGACTGAAAGTGAAGTCAAGAAGCTGTTTAAAACCATTAAGTCATTAAAGGAGCAAGGGGTATCATTTATTTATATAACTCACCGGTTGAAGGAAGTATTTGAAATAGGAGACAGGGTTACTGTATTGAGAGACGGTTTTTCCGTAGGAACAATAGAGGACATTCAATCTGCAAAAGAAGGAGATTTGGTCACCATGATGGTGGGAAGAAACATTGCAGAACAGTACCCCAAAATATGTAATGCAACTAAAGAAGAAATTTTCAAAGTAAAAGAGTTAAGTGATGGAAAAAACTTCTTCAGCATTTCGTTTAGTGTACACAAGGGTGAGGTTTTAGGTATTGCAGGGTTGGTAGGAGCAGGGAGGACTGAATTGGCAAAAGCCATCTTCGGTCTCGGAAGAATAATAACTGGTGAAATGTATGCTAACGGAGATTTACTGACATATAAAGAACCTAAAGATGCAATTAGAAAAAAAATCGGCTTAATAACAAAAGATCGCAAAGATAGCCTATTGCTTCATATGCCTATATTCACAAACATAACCCTCGCTGCATTAAAAGGTTTCTCCATAATGGGGTTCCGAAGGAAAACTAAAGAGTTGGCAACAGCAGTCAAATTCATAGACATGCTGAAGATTGATACTGCTGATACCAGAAAAAAGGTAATGCATTTAAGTGGCGGCAATCAGCAAAAGATTGCAGTTGCAAAATGGTGCTGCAGTAAATGTGAAATATTTATTATGGACGACCCTACAAGAGGGGTTGATGTTGGAGCAAAAGTAGAAGTGTACAAATTGATAAATCAGCTAACTGCCGATGGAGCAGGAGTTATTCTGATTTCTTCTGATATGCCTGAACTGTTGGGCATCTCAGATAATATTCTTGTAATGAAAAAGGGCAGGATTGTGGCAAGCTTTGATGCTAAAAAATGCACACAAGAGAATATTGTTCAAAAAGCTGCCGGAGGGGACTAATATGAAAATTCTGAATAAAAGTGTTAATGTGCGCAAACTAAATTTTAGATTTCAATCTGCAAACAGCTTTCTGCAAAAAAGCAGTCCGGTGTTCATTTTGTTTATCTTAATAGCATATATGGCTGTAGCAAACAGTAACTTTTTTACAGCAAGCAATTTTATCAATATTATCAAACAATCCGCTGTAGTTGGGATACTGGCCATAGGGCAGACACTGGTAATTCTTGCCGCCGGCATTGACCTGTCCGTAGGTTCTATTATGGCTTTATCCGGCTGTGTTATTGCCGTTGCATCTACTCAGTGGGGGATAAACCCGGTTGTTTCAGTACTTTTAGGAATTATTGTAGGAATTATTGTTGGTTTTATAAATGGAATTATTATAACTAAAGCCAGACTGCAAGATTTTATAGCAACTCTGGGAATATTGACAGCTTCAGCAGGAGTTGCTCTGCTGGTAAGTGATGGGCTTCCTATTTCAAGAATACCTGATCCTTTGCTTGTGGTTGGAAGCGGTACTTTTAAGAGTATTCCAATAAGCGTATTTGTTTTCATTTTTATTGCGTTAATGGGTTGGGTTGTTCTTAATCACACAACCCTGGGCAGAAATATACTTGCAATAGGGGGAAATGCTGAAGCCGCAAGAACGTCAGGAATAAAAGTTGAATACACCAAGATTTTGGTTTACGTAATTAGTGGTTTCTGCAGTTCGATTGCAAGCATTGTAATGATAGGAAGGCTAAACTCTGCAAACGCTCTAATGGGAGAGGGATTGGAGCTGTTGTCCATTACGGCGGTGGCTCTTGGTGGAACAAGCCTTGCAGGCGGCTTTGGAAGCATAAGTGGAACTATTATAGGCATAATAACCATAGGCGTTCTGAGTAATGGGCTGGACTTGTTAAACATTACAGCATTCTGGCAGAAAGTGGTACTTGGCCTGGTAATTATAGCAGTTGTATCGCTTGACACATGGCGCAGTAAGAGAGTGAAAAAATAATTATTTATAATGCAACTTATCAAGCCCCAAAATGCTTAGAAGGAAGTAAATTTATGTCTTTACAATGTGGTATTAAGGGTAGAATTTCTGGGAAAGTCGCGGTTATCAGCGGTTCAGGTTCGGGGATAGGAAGAGAGACCGCCCTGCTTTTTGCAAGAGAAGGTGGGAAAATTGCGGTTATAGATATTGACCCTATTGAAGGCTCTCTTACTGCTGAGTTGATAAGGAAGCAAGGCGGGGAAGCCGTATATTTAATGACTGATATAACGAGCGATACAGATGTGCAGAACATGGTCGATGCAGTAGCGGAAGTATACGGTAGGATAGACATACTCATAAATAATGCGGGAATATATTTGACCGGTGATGTTACACAGGCGACGGAAAATGACTGGCAGCGCGTTATGGATGTAAACCTGAAGGGCGCTTTTTTGTGCATGAAATATTGCATCCGCCAGATGTTGAAAACAGGTGGAGGAACTATTGTAAATGTTTCTTCTGAAGCCGGACTCGTAGGGATGTGCAATCAGGTTGTTTACAATATTTCAAAAAGCGGCATGGTTTCTTTGACAAAGAGCACCGCACTTGATTTCGCACTGAAAAACATCAGAGTTAACTGTATTTGTCCTGGCAGGAGTCTTACACCATTGGTGCAAAAAGTCGTTGATAATTCTGAGGATTCTGTAAAAACATTGAAGATTCTTTCTGAGGACAGACCTTTGAAGAGAATGGCCAACCCTGTAGAAATTGCTTGCGGAATTCTATACCTGGCTTCAGATGAAGCTTCATTTGTGACGGGTACGGTTCTCTCTGTGGATGGAGGCTATACGGCTCAATAGATACAAGGTATAGACAAGACTGAGCTTCAAATATTGCCAGACAAACTCTCGTCTACTGAAAAACAAAACATTAATTAAGTATTTCATATTCGTGAATTATTTGGTATAATTACATCGTAGTATATAGACAGGCCATAATTATTTTGGGCTTACAGTAATGTGACTTGTGGAAGAGCTTTTCAGTAAGGATGAGGTGTATATGCGGCTCGAATTGGGGGAAAAGACAAACTCGCAATTCGGAGTAAATTTTGAAATATAAATCTCTGAAGGGTTTCTGAGAGAAATTTTTATAGGATGGGGGGACATAAGTGTTTGCTGATATGAAAATCTCTATTAAAGTATTATTGTTATCCTCAATTCTTATGTTATTTATATTGGGAATTGGACTTATGGGCTATTTCTTTATACAGAATTCTCAAAGAAACGTGACCAGTTTGTACACTGATAGGTTGAAACCAATTCAATGGCTGAATGAGTGCAGAACTCTTTCGAAGGCGGGTGTAGCGGGGCTTTTGTCAATAATATTGAATGCTGACAGGCTTGATGTGCAGGAGGAATATATAAGTGAAATTGATGAAATCAATAAAGAATATGAAGATAAATTTGAAGCTTATAAAAAAATCAAACTAGGGGATTTTGAAAAACAAATAGTCCCAAGGATAGATGAGTCTCTAAACAAGTTTCTGAAGGCCAGGGATAACATTATAATACTTGCTCGGTCTGGTAAAGCTCAGGAAGCATTCGATGAATATGAAAGAAGTACGATTTACTTTAGGCAATTCGAGCTAATGTTCGACGAATTAACAGAATATAATACCAAAATAGCTGAGCAAATTACAGAACAAAATGAAAATAATTATCAAAAATCCATTTTTGCATTTCTTATATTAATAACAGTGGCGCTAGTTGCCGGGATTCTGTTAAGTATTGTGATAGCGAAGTCAATAATTGATCCGGTAAATATTTTGAGCAAAGAACTTGACAGTCTTGCACGAAGAGGAGGCGACTTAACCAAGGAGATATGCATTCATTCGCGGGACGAGGTAGGAAGGCTTTCGTCATCTGTAAACAAGTTCCTGCTGAACCTTAGAGAAATGATTATAGAAATAGTAAATGAGACTTCCAATGTTAACGGTTATGTAGCAGATGCCAGTGAAGATATTACAGTTTTGAACAATGAGCTGGAAGATATTTCTGTGACAACAAATAATCTATCGGCAGGAATGCAACAAACCGCTGCCTCCGCCGAGGAAATGAATGCCATTTCTGTTGAAATCGAGAATGCGATTGGGTATATGGCGAACAAAGCTCAGGCTGGTGTAACCTCAGCCGAAGAAATTAGTATCAGGGCGGCCAAATCAGTGAATGAAATAATTGAATCGCGTAAAGAGGCCGAAAATATGTATGTAGAAACATATGGCAAGCTCCACATTGCTATAGAACAATCAAGAGCGGTAGAACAGTTAAGTGTTTTATCTGAATCTATTTTGAGAATAACAGCCCAAACAAACTTATTGGCGTTAAATGCCACGATTGAGGCTGCCAGAGCGGGTGAAAAGGGAAAAGGCTTTGCGGTGGTAGCTGATGAAATAAGGAAACTTGCTGAAGCATCGAAGAAGACAGTTGAGGAGATAAAGCGAATAATTGGCACTATTACCACTGCTGTTATTAATCTTTCAGAGAATTCCGAAAACATGTTGAGATTTTTTGACGAGAAGATAATCAGCAATTATAAGGTCATGGCTCAATCAAGCGAGCAGTACTGTAAAGATGCAGTATTTTACAACGACACCTCCAAAGATTTGAACTCGACTTCGCATCAGCTTCTCTCACTAATTCAAAATGTTATGAAGGAAGCTATAAGTGAGGTAGCTTCCGCAAATAGTGAAGCGGCGGAAGGAACTCAAAGCATAGCAGGCAAAACAGTCATTGCTTCGGAAAAAGCCGTGGATGTAGTTAAACTAGCTGATAGTATAATGAAAAGTTCAAACACACTCATTGGATTAGTGGCAAAATTCAAAGTATAAACATAACTGAGCAATGTTAAATAATGCCGGTAATTCCGCTGATTATTCAACCTATTCCCATGGAGGATTCCCTGCTCTGGGCGGAAGCTTTTCCTTCCCTTTCAAAACAGCTTCATATCCTATGGATGTAGCAATCATACCTGCCGACTCTAGGCCTTTGCGAGAAAGTGTATTGTAGTACCGGCAGACGGCTAAAGGTTGAAGCTCATTGCTATATGCCCATTCTTTAAGCCTCAGCGGTATGGTTTTAGCCATGCCTCTTCTGCGGGGATACGGCAGGAAGATTTTATTATAAAAGAGTTTTTGTTAGCTTTCAAACTGGTAGAGGGCTGTGGACAAATACCTTTCGCCTGTATCGGGCAGCAGGACTACAATGGTTTTGCCCTTGTTCTCAGGCCTTTTTGCTATCTGGGCGGCTGCAAATGCAGCTGCGCCGGAGGATATCCCTACCAGCAGACCCTCCGTTTTTGCCAGGCTTCGGGCGGTATCAAAGGCTTCGTCATTTTTAACCTTGTAAATCTCATCTATAACACTCATGTTGAGGATATCCGGCACAAAGCCTGCGCCAATTCCCTGAATTTTGTGCGGTCCCTTGGTGCCGCCGGACAAAACCGGTGAGTCAAAGGGCTCAACTGCAATTATTTGGACGCCCGGCTTTCTCTGCTTCAGAACTTCGCCCACCCCGGTGATGGTGCCGCCCGTACCTACGCCACCCACAAATATATCCACCTGCCCGTCCGTATCTCTCCATATCTCCTCGGCAGTTGTCCTTCTGTGGATCTCGGGATTTGCCGGATTTTTGAATTGTTGGGGTATATAAGAGTTCGGCGTCTGTGCAGCCAGCTCCTCAGCCCTTCTTATTGCACCGGGCATGCCTTCCGCACCAGGCGTCAGCACCAGTTCGGCACCCAGCGCCTTCATTAGATTCCTTCTTTCTATGCTGAAGGTCTCCGGCAAAGTGATAATAAGCTTATAGCCCTTTGCGGCGGCTACAAATGCAAGCGCGATGCCCGTATTGCCGCTGGACGGTTCTATAATAACCGTGTCCTTGTTTATCAGGCCCTTCTCCTCAGCATCTCTGATCATGGCATAGCCAATTCTGTCTTTTACACTCGAAGCGGGGTTAAAGTATTCCAGCTTTGCGATAACCGTTGCATGCAGTCTGTTAAGCTTGTTGTAGTTCGAAAGCTCCAACAAAGGGGTGTTTCCTATAAGATCGGTCAGATTCTTAGCAATTTTAGACATTAGATCGCCTCCATAAATATAATTCCTACTATTCGTATATGTTTAATTTGTTAATAACAGTTTATTCCTTGCGGTCACTACTGTCAATACATTTCGAGAAAATATTCTTTTACTATTGGTCAGTGTTCAAGGCATGATCAAAGTCTTCAAGCAGATCCTCAAGGTCTTCCAAGCCAACGGACACCCTAATCAAAGTGTCCGTGATCCCCAGCCGTTCCCTTTCCCTCCTTGCGATTGATGCATGGGACATTCTGGCGGGGTAGGATACGATTGTCTCCACACCACCCAGACTTACTGCAACTGCTGCCATTCTTACATTTTTCATAAAGCTAAGGGCTGTTTCCTGAGCAGCTGTTTTAAACGAAAGAACAGCTCCCGCACCGTCAGACTGCGAATAATGTATATCCCTTCCCTTATGGTTTTGAAGCCCCGGATAATATACCTCAGTTACGCTTCTGTGCTGATCAAGCCACACGGCAAGTGCCTGTGCATTCCGCTGCTGGTAATCAAGCCTGACCTTTAGCGTCTTGATACCCCTCATGATAAGCCAGCTGTCCTGAGGTCCCAGAATTGCTCCAAAGCTATTCTGAACAGAATAAATCCTTCTGGCCAGTTCGTCCTCCTTCACAGCCGTAAGGCCGGCAATTACATCGCTATGCCCCCCGATGAACTTGGTTGCGCTGTGAATCACAATGTCAATACCGAGCTCCAAAGGTCTTTGCAGATAGGGCGACATGAACGTATTGTCGACTATCGTCAGAAGGCCATGCTTTTTTGCTACCGCTACTGCTCCCCTCAGATCAGTTATTTTCAGCAAAGGGTTTGAGGGTGTTTCCAGAAACACGGCTTTAGTATTACCTTTAATGCTTCTGCTGATGTTATCCAGGTCAGTCGCATCTACAAAGGTCACCTCTAGATTGAAGCGTTTGAAAAAGGTGGCGGAGATGCGATATGTGCCGCCATAAACATCTTCACAGACTATCACATGATCGCCTGCCGCAAAAATGGAGAGTACGGAGGATGTGGCCGCCATTCCTGAAGAGAAAGCAAAGCCCCTGTTTCCTCCCTCAAGAATGGCAATCGTATTTTCCAGTGCCTTGCGCGTCGGATTGCCGGAGCGCGAATAATCAAATTCTTGCGGATTGTCTATGTCCGCCTGGTGATAAGTAGAGGCTTGGTAAATCGGTATGCTTAATGCGCCGGTTGACTTGTCGGTATCATTTCCGTTATGAATCAGTTTTGTGCCAAATTTCAATTACATCACTCCAATATACAAAAAATGAGAGCAAATGTGTCAGATGCTGCCGCTTATCACGCTTTTTCACCCCATTGCCTGCTCCAGGTCGGCAATAAGATCCCCCGCCGCTTCAATGCCAACCGACAGCCTAAGAAGCCTGTCCGTTACGCCGATTCTTTCCCGCATGCTTTCAGGAATGGCTGAGTGTGTTTGCACTATGGGATAGGTAATCAACGACTCAACTCCCCCCAGACTTTCTGCAAATATAACTACACGAACCCTTTCCAGGATCTTTTCTATCAAATCCTTATCCTTTACGGAGAAGGAAATCATTGAACCGAAGCCGGAGGCTTGCGCCTTGGACAACTCATGGCCTTCATGCTCCGGAAGGCCGACGTAGTACACCTTTTCCACTTTTTTATGCCTTCTCAGCCATTTTGCTATTTTCAGGGCATTTTCCTGCTGCTTTTCCATTCTTACCGCTAGAGTTTTAATGCCTCTCAGAATGAGCCAGCTGTCAAAGGGTGAAAGCACGGCTCCGGTGGATTTTTGTATGAACTTGAGTCTTTCTGAAAGAGCAGAGCTGTTGACGGCAATTAAGCCCGCTAGCGTGTCATTATGACCGCCGAGGAATTTTGTCCCGCTGTGCAGTGTGATGTCTGCACCCAGTTCCAGAGGTCTTTGAAAATACGGTGACAAAAAAGTATTATCCACAATCAGGAGCATTCTCAGACTTTTTGACAGCTCCGATATCTTTTTCAGATCTGCTACTTTCATCATAGGATTGGTGGGTGTTTCTATAAAAAACGCCTTGCTGTTTCTCTTTATTGCACCCTCTATCTCACTAACTTTGCCGGTGTCCACATATGTAAATTCCAGCCCGGACTTTCCGTATATTTCCTCAAAAAGCCTGTAGGTGCCTCCATACAGATCATCTGAAACAATGATATGATCTCCGGGCGAAAAAAGAGACAGTATGGCAGTCTCCGCCGCCATTCCGCTTGAGAAAGCAAAGCCGGATATCCCACTTTCCATGATTGCAATTGTATTTTCAAGCTCCTCTCTGGTGGGGTTCTGGAGCCTTGAGTAATCATATCCTGTTGTCTGATATAGGCCAGGATGCCTGAAGGTGGCACTCTGGTATATCGGATAGCTCACTGCGCCGGTATGGGGGTCAAAGCCTTTGCTGCCGTGAACCACTTTTGTTTCAATGCTTAACACTCTTTCATTCCCAATAGTATACACATCCCCTTTAATCAAATACTCAGCTTTCCCTCAAGAAAATTCGCTTCGCTCATGACTTAAACATAAGCGAATTTATCTTGTTCGCTTTGGAACCCTATGGTTCCCTTCGACGGATGCCTTATAGCTTTATTTTGCATCCTGAGCACCCTCCTTAAACCGGGAAAGGGGAGTCCCCTTTCCAAACCCCGGCATAGGAATTTTTAGGAATTTTATAAATTCCTATGCTTCAAGAAAAATTCACATCGCTCAAGATTTAAACCTCAGTGAATTCATTTGTCTACCTGCAAAACCGGCAGCCGCTGAAATAACAGCGGGAGAACCGGGTTGAAAATCTCTTACACTTGGGCTGTCTTTTTTAAAGCCTGATCCAGATCGTAAATCAAATCATCTGCATCCTCTATCCCGATGGAAAGCCTTATCTGATCGGGAGTCACACCAGCCGCCTTCTGATCCTCAGGTGAAAGCTGGGAATGAGTAGTTGTTGCCGGATGTATGACCAGTGACTTTGCATCAGCTACATTTGCAAGCAGCGAGAAAATCTCAAGACTGTCGATGAACTTTGTGGCAGCGGCAAGACCGCCTTTGATTCCGAAGGTGAATATAGAGCCAACACCCTTAGGAAAATATTTCTGCGCCAGATTGTAATATTTGTTGCCCTCCAGCGTAGGATAATTAACCCATGCAACAAGCGGATGGTTATTGAGGAAAGCGATGATTCTTTTTGTATTTGCAACATGCCTCTCAACTCTGAGTGAAAGTGTTTCAAGTCCTTGCAGCAGCAGGAAGGAATTGAAGGGGCTGATGGCAGCTCCGGTATCTCTCAGTAATTGAACCCTTGCTTTAATTACGTATGCTGCAGCGCCCACATCCCTGGCGTAGCTTACGCCGTGATAGCTGGGATCGGGCTCCGTCAGTCCCGGAAATTTACCGCTGCCTATCCAGTCGAATTTTCCGGAGTCAACGATAACGCCTCCTATGGATGTTCCATGACCGCCAATAAACTTGGTTGCAGAATGTACTACTATATCTGCGCCATATTCAAATGGTCTTATGAGATAAGGTGTACCGAAGGTGTTATCAACTATCAGCGGAATGCCGTTTTCATGTGCGATTTTCGCAACTGCCTCAATATCAACCAGATTAACCCTTGGATTTCCTATGGTTTCAATGAATAAAGCCTTCGTTTTAGAGTTGATTGCTTTCCTAAAGTTTTCTGGAACATCAGGATCAACAAAAACTGTCCTGATACCCAGCTTCGGTAAGGTTACAGAAAATAAATTGTATGTACCTCCATAAAGCGTACTTGCAGACACGATTTCATCCCCGGCGCATGCAATGTTTAAAATAGCATACGTTATGGCCGCAGAGCCTGAAGCTACTGCCAGAGCCGCCACACCGCCTTCTAGAGCCGCTATCCTCTGCTCAAAAACATCATTGGTGGGGTTCATTATCCTGGTATAAATGTTGCCCGCTTCTTTCAATGCAAACAGATTGGCAGCATGCTCCGCATTATTGAATACATAGGATGTGGTCTGGTAAATGGGTACTGCCCTTGAGCCTGTGGCAGGATCGGGTTTTTGTCCTGCATGCACCTGTAAGGTGTCAAAATTCAATTTTCTCTCACTCATATTGTTCTCTCCGTTACGCAAAACTTATAAAACTCTATAAACACATTATAAAAGTTTATGTATGCTTCCTCATTCATCGTGTCCGACCTCGGCGTACCTACTATCGTTTGATATAACACTCCAGAGGCTTCAATTCCCGTGTAACTCACGGTACACAGCATCATATTTCGTTTTCGTGACCTATGATGCTTTGAATCTTGATAAATTAATAGCAGCGTTCTTATCCCTATCTATTACAGCTCCGCAACATTCGCATTCAAATACTCGTTCAGATAGTGACAGTTTGGTTTTCACATGCCCACATTCTGAACAGGTCTTTGATGACGGATACCACTTGTCTGCTTCTACAAATTCAGTGCTTTGACGATTGCATTTATACTGCATCATTTGCTTGAATTCGTATAAACCCTGCTGTGCAATTGCTTTGGATAAGTGTTTGGTTTTCATCATACCGCTGACATTCAAACTTTCCATAACTACTCTCGATGGCTTGGTTTTTGCTATTTCTGTAGTTACTTTTTGTCTGTTGTCTGTTCTGATGTTATCAAGACGTTTGTGCAACTTTCTAATGCTCTTTTCAAGTTTTACAATGTTACTTGTTTTAACGTATTTTCTCCCTTCTTTATTTTTTTCATATTTGTTAGAAACTCTACGCTGTAACCTGCGGAGTTTCTTTTCAAGTTTCTTGACCTTTTTGGTTTTGTTAATGTTTCTGTACGGTTCTTCGACATTGGAGCATATCGCCAAATCCTTAATACCAACATCTATTCCAATGCTTTCCCCTGTTAACTCTACAGGCGCTTGCTCAACTTCAATGCCAACTGTTACATACCAGTGAACACCATCAAACTTTACCCTTGGGTTTGTATATTTTGCGTTTTCTGGTATTCTGTCTTTCTCTGAAAGATTCACCCACCCTATCTTTTCAAGCCTAACCTTGCCACATTGGAATTTTATCTTTTCTGTATCCTGATAAAATTTAGGTGGACTTTTCTTCTTGCTTTTGAATTTAGGCTTTTTGGATAACCCTTTGAAAAACTTGCAATATGCATCACAAGCATCTTTTATGGCTTGCTTTGTTATATTGTTGCTGCAGTTATTCAGCCATTTTAGCTCTTCCGTTTTCTTTAGCTGTGTCAACTCTTTCCGAAGGTCACTGTCGCTTATAAACTTGCCGCCGTTTTTGTAAATTTCTTCTTGTCTCCCAAGCGCCCAGTTATATGCCCATCGTGCAGTACCAGCACTTTGAAATAATTTGGACATTTGCTCATTATTCGGCTCAAGCCTGACTTTCATTGTTGTTATCATCTTCCAACAACTCCTTTATCATCTTCCTGGCTTTATTGGCTCTTTTACCCTGCAATTTGCAACTGAATACAGTCACAATCCGGACTAAATCTTCAACCAATTCCTGCTCTTCGGGTTTCTCTGTATTGTCTATGATTTCAATAGCTGTTCCGTATTTATTGCACAGGTTTTCAATAAGTTCATACCCAAATCTTAACAACCTATCCTTATACAAAATAACTATCCTTTCAACCTCAGAAGCTACAACCATGTCAATTAACTGATTAAGTCCTTTTTTGTTATAGTTTATACCACTACCTATATCTGTAACAACCTGAAAAGAATATCCCTTTGCTATCATGTATGATTTTACATTCTCAACTTGCCTTACAAGATCATCTTTCTGCTTGTTGCTCGATACTCTGCAATAGCCTACTACTATCTTATTTACTGGATTTTCGCCTTTAAGCCCTAAATAATATTGGAGTTGCTGTTGGGAGTAATACCTGTAACCACTTTTTCCTATATGACACGGCTTTAGTTTCCCAACCTTATCCCAGTTTCTAAGGGTTTGTTGAGTTACCCCAATCAATTCCCCAAATTCTCCTATTGAATAATATTGCATATACAACACCTCAGTATTAGTATACTAAATATGCTGC
>CAYGHY010000001.1:45476-49172 GCA_964349435.1 uncultured Oscillospiraceae bacterium | reverse complement strand
ACATAATGAAGAGGTTTTTTTCAATTATACTTATAGCCATTATTTTTACGCTTACATACAACCCCGGAGTAATGGCTGAAAATATACTATCATTATTTCACTCCGGCGTCCAATACACAGCTGCACAGGCAGCTTCACCTGACAGCGGTTATCCTTATGCTGTGGAAGACAAAGGAGATACTTTGTATATTTATGATGATTCTTCCTCCATCAATGCAGAAATTAACAGCCAGTCCCTTGACGATGAAGCTTTTGAGCTGCTTCGAGATTATTATAATGACAGTACTCTTTCAAAAAACGAATTGTTTAGCAACTTCATCAAGTTGAAAAAAAGTTATATAGCTGCACTGGAAGCCCTATATAACACCAATTACCTAAGAGATGACAAAAAAACACCCGAGACTGTGATGCGGATTTATTACGATGGAACGGACGTTTTGTATGGATTGGACAATTGCAGTATCTATCTTTATAATATTGCTAGGTATGAAGGCCTGTACAATAAAGAGCAGACTCATCTGGATCTTATTATTCCTGTTCAATCAACCAGCACTGTTATTATTATTAAATTTACCATACCCCGGGGAAAGCTTACTGCTGCAGTTTCAGGCCGCATAGCCGATATGCTGTCGGACATAAGGTTTAAAGGTCTTTCTTCCAAGTCAGGGGTACCGTCTGTGTTAAACAACAAAGCAATTATGGAAGCCGCCAGGCTGGGAATATACCCTGCCGCATCACAAAAGCAACCTGAATATACCTTGTTTGAAGATGCCGGCACGGGCTTCTCCCTCTCATTGCCTAATACATATGTTCCATATATACAAAATAATCTGGGCGGCGTCTTTGGCTATACAAGCTTCAAAATAAACCCCAACCAGATATTTTCAATATCCTCTGAACCCTTGCAGGGGTCAGGTGCGTCCGATGCCATAGGCCGTTTCAAGGTTTCATCTTTAGCTTCGATAAAAATACTTGATAGCGGCAACGGTTATATTGGCGGCAACAAATATACATATCTAACATACAGTAGTACCGGAGATGAGCTTAATCAATACTTTTATGACTATTACATCCAGGATGCAAAAAGGCTGTACAAGCTACAACTGCATAGCGCAATAGCTGAGCCTGGTACGATCGTGCAGGAGCAGTTTAAAAAAATTCTGATGAGCTTTACTATAAAAAATACATTTGCGATCAACGCACCCTCAAAGGTGACACAATCCGGCATCACAGCCACAGAAAAATATCTGAACAGCGAGGAGGGCTACAGTTTCAGGTATCCACAGATCTGGCGCCTCGAAGATATCTCCGCTGACATTGCCTATGATCGGCTTCGTCTTGTTGTCCCAGGCTTGTCGGGTGCTCTGGAAATATCAGTGCAGGAAAGTGAACTTAAACAAATTGTTTCCTTCATCGACGTAATGAAAAGTGTTGCCGGCAAGTCCGTCAGCAGTTGGCCAGAGCTGGTAATGAACTACAACCCGCCTTTCGCCGGAAAGACCTCAAAGCTGCTGTTTTCTGATTTCTCTATTGACGGTGCTATATCCACTATTTATCGTCTCAGTGTTTTTATGGATGATAACGGCAGAAACAGACTTAGCTATTCTGTTGACATACTGAAGGGACGCAAGCTTTATTCCATGTTTATAACAGCCGGCGAATACAAAACCTCTGCCGGACGATTTAACGAAGCCATGATTAATGAACTTATAAACACAGTGGCAGCCTCCTTCAGCCTGGAAAACACACAGGAATCAGAAGAAAGAAGATCTATAGGAGAGGCAAGGAACAGGAAACTGGTTTTTGTGGAAAAATACCTGAAGCAGTTAATTGATCCGAGACTTGTTATCACTTCAGTTGAAAAAACTCAACCGGACAAGACGTTATTTGTTAATGTCGGCAAAACGGGTGAAGACGGCTTTTACAGAGTTCGGCTTGATTACCCCAACAGACAAATTGAGGTTCTGGACCAAGTGCTTAAACGGAACATACTTCACTATGAGTTATCTAATATGAAGGAGCAATACAAGGACAAAATCATTACAAATACGGTTCAAAACGAAGATAACATGACTATTGCCATTGAAAGCCGTGAAAATAATGCGTCTGTGCGAATTACACGATCATACCGGATTCATGTTTCATTAGCCAATAACAAGGTTGTCTGGCGGACAGAGAGGCTCGCACATCAGGAAGACTATATTTGGGAGTCTGAGCAATATGTCAAGTCATTGCTCGCACCCGACGCAAAGGTGTATTCCTCCGACAGTTATGCGTTCAAGGATCTGGCGGCGTACAGGCGGAAGGGGCTCAAGTACCGTTTTATGACCTATGCCCATGTAAATAACATATCAGGTTTTCTTATACTCTCAATGGATCCCCGCAGCAGTCTTTTTACGCCAGAAGGCGGCTTCATCCCACTGGAGCTCCTCGTAGAAGATATCAAAAAACAATACAGTATAAAACGACTCTACCAAACACCTGATGCATACAGTTTCGACCCCGAGTCTTTTATCCTTAGTCTAAAGGTAGCCGACAGTAAAGGCAACCATATCTCAACCGAACGATTCAAGGTATACTATCATCTTGAAAAAGGGATGCTGGAGTACGCCAAGTATGCATCAATGAATTTGTCCAGCTCACCATCCATTACAGCATCGACATCTCCCATTTCATAATTGGTGCGGTGATCCTTAACTAATGTATATGGACAAAAAACATAGGACCTTATCTGGCTTCCCCATGCTATATCCAGCTGCACACCTTTCAGATCCTCTATCTTCTCCTTGTGTGCACGTTCCTTGAGATCCATCAGCTTTGACTTCAACATCCTCATAGCCGTATCCCGGTTCTGGAACTGAGATCTTTGAGTCTGGCAGGATACTACCACGCCGGTGGGAATGTGCGTGATGCGTATAGCAGACTCAGTTTTGTTAATGTGCTGTCCACCGGCTCCACTTGCCCTGTAGGTGTCCACTCTCAGGTCTTCAGGATTGATATCCACCTTTATTTCGTCATTCAGTTCCGGCATGACCTCCGCAGATGCAAAGGAGGTGTGCCTCCTGCCTGAAGCATCAAAAGGAGAAATCCTTACCAATCTGTGCACACCGCTTTCTGATCTGAGATAGCCATATGCATTTTCACCGATTATATTGATGGTAACACTCTTAATACCAGCCTCATCGCCATCAAGGTAATCCAGCGTATTTACTGTATAATAGTGTTTCTCAGCCCATCGCGTGTACATCCGCAAAAGCATCTGCACCCAATCCTGGGCCTCTGTGCCACCGGCACCTGCATGCAATGTAAGTATTGCATTGTTTTTATCATAAGGTTTGTTTAAAAGCGTTTCAAGCCTCAGCTTATCAATTGTTCCCTTAAGCTTTTCCAGACCTTCGCTGATTTCCGGTATTACATCCGCCTCCTGCTCTTCCATTCCCAACTCATTTAGTGTTTTAATATCTTCCCAGTCAGAAATAAGCCTCTCATACCTTTCGACCTTGGTTTTCAGACCTTTGGTCTTTTGCAGCAGCTTTTGAGAATTCTCTAGATCATCCCAGAAACCAGGCTCTGCAGCCTTGTGTTCAAGCTCATCTATTTCGCCTTTCATTCTGGCGATGTCAAAGAGAAGCCCCCATTTCGACGATAGCATTGCCCAGGCTTTCGATTTCCAGTTTAAATTGTTCCAGTTCAAGC
>CAYGHY010000001.1:17192-45466 GCA_964349435.1 uncultured Oscillospiraceae bacterium | reverse complement strand
CATCTTTATCAACTCCGTTAGTTTATTTGTACTACAGCAAAGCTAACCCTTGCCGGTTATGCCATTCGTTAATATTATTGCCTCGGCAATTGATTTCATTGTCTTTCTGCTGTCCATGCTTTTTCTCCTCATACGATCGTATGCATCCTTCTCGCTGAGACTGTCACTCTCCATCAGGATCCGCTTTGCACGCTCAATCAGCTTTCTGCCCTCATAGTTTTCACTCATTTCCTTAAGCTTTGTATCAAGCCCCAGAACTCTTCTGAAGTTAAGATTTGCCATTCCAACCGTATGCAATAGAATGTCTTTGGTCAGGGGCTTGGGGCAATAACTGATAGCATTAGATTTTTCAAGCATCGAAAAAAAGCCTGTATCCTTGTATTCGCCGAGCAGTACACTGGCACAAAGCATTTCATCGTCTATTGTTTCGAGAGCGTTTCTGGCGTCACTTTGCTGTATCGCGACATCTATCACGATAAAATCAGGGTGACAGCTTCTCACAAGCCTAATTAGGGAAATGGCGTCGCTACAATTGGCTAAGAAAGTGTACCCATTCGGGTTAAGTATATTTCGGACTGCTATCTGTAATGAATTCTCCGCAGCTGCTACAATGTATTTTTCTCCGGACATGAACCATTAACCGCCTCTCCTTTTATTAATATACCAAATAATGAGTATAAATAAAAGGCTAAACTACCGATATATTTGCTATGCCTGCATTCAGCGCTGCATCATAGCTTTTGCCGACTCGACATCCAGGCAGTGCGTGACAGAGTATCCCTCCTGCGTGAGCGAATAGCAAAGCCCCGATGCAATTATTCTATCGTCCTCAACAAATAGTATTTTTATTTTTCCTGTGTTTCTGTGCAAAGCGGTTGATTCTCATCATTGCTTCAACTATGTTTTCATAGGAATTGGCATAAGTAGTCCTTATAAAGCCCTCACCGCAGCTCCCGAAGGCAGAGCCCGGTACTGCCAGCACCTTCTCCTCCTTCAACAGCCCTTCACAGAACTCATCAGATGTCAATCCTGTGGAGCGAATACTCGGAAACACGTAGAACGCCCCCAAGGGCTCAAAGCATTCAAGACCTGCCTTTCTGAAGCCATCCACCATTATCCGCCTCCTCCTGTTATATTCCCGCACCATTGCCTCCACCTCGGCATCACCGTTGCTGAGAGCCTCGGAGGCAGCATATTGGGCCGTTGTAGGTGAGCACATAATGGCGTACTGGTGTATTTTATTCATAGCCCCTATCAATACCGGGTGGGCACAGGCATAGCCTATCCTCCAGCCGGTCATGGCGAAGGCCTTGGAGAATCCATTAATAACTATTGTCTTTTCCTTTATCTCCGGAAAGCTGGCAAAGGAAACATGCTTACCACTGTAGGTCAGCTCAGCATAAACCTCGTCGGATATTATGACAACATCCTTATCCTTGAGCACATCCACCAGCTTCTTCATTTCTTCGCTAGTCATAATAGCTCCTGTCGGATTATTGGGAAACGGCAGAATAACCACCTTTGTCTTCTCAGTTAAAGCTCTTTCAAGTTGCTCGGGCCTGAGCTTGAACTCATCCTCGGCCTTCAATTCAATCACCACAGGCGATGCTCCCGTAAAACAGGTACAGCCCTTGTATGCCACAAAGCTGGGCTCCGGTATGATGACTTCATCACCCGTTCCGACAAGTGCTCTCAATGCAATGTCGATTCCCTCACTGGCGCCAACAGTAACCACGATTTCATTGACCGGGTCATAAGTCACATTATACTTACGTTCCACATATTCTGATATCTGCCGTCTCAACTCAATGAAGCCCGGGTTTGAGGAATAATGAGTGTGCCCCTTTTCCAGCGAGTGTATGCCTGCCTCTCTTATGCTCCGCGGGGTTACAAAATCCGGCTCGCCTATCCCCAGCGATATGACATCCTTCATCTCATTGATCAGATCAAAATACTTTCTGATACCCGATGGCGGCATGTTTTTCACATACGGTTTTATCATATCCAATAGATTCATAATATCAACGCCTCCCTATCTTCCTTGTCATTCTCGTTAAAAATAACACATTATCCTCTTCAAGTTTTTTATAACAACATCTTGCCCTTGCCCGAAATCACGCCTGGTTTCTTTTCATGCACAGGACGGCAAAGAGCTCATGCGCTTCGGGTACCAGTAGAAAATCAAAAACTCCTCTATCCCTGTTGAAGGGACGAAGGAGTTATCCGCGGTACCACCCTAATTAACGCTGTGAAGCGTTCTCTTTGCGGGTAAATAATACCCACCCCCTGTAACGTGAGGACACGTCATCCTTTATTCACAGAGCATTGATATTTGCTCCGGTTTCTCAAGGTAATGCTCAAAGGCTGCCTTCTGCCTGCTCCTTTACCGGATTACACCACCCTCCGGCTCTCTTTGAAAATCACAGGCTTACTCTTCCTTATCATTGCATGCAATATGAAAGTAGATTAAATTATAACAGGCATGCTTCGTTAAATCAAGGTGTTTGTCAAATATTTTTGTGTGCGCCTGCTAATGCTGGCTAATCCCAAAATAAGAATAATCGGGCTCATACTACACTCGTCTATTTGCTGCTCATTCTTTCTTTAATTTGCCTGTTTACTTCATCCAAATAAGCTTTGTAGTTAACCTTTTCCAGCTCTGCAACATATGCGCCCCAAGCTTCATCAAATTTACCGACGTCTTCTACTATTAAACGAGGCAAATATTTGTTTTGAAGCTCTGTGATTTTATTGATTGCCATTTTTGCAGGTGAGCCATCTTCAATCGTATACGCCCATACAGGATAGTAATCGGGCGGAGTGGATGCAGGCGGAGGTGACAAGAATTCCGTCGGAAGCTTGAATCCGTACCTGCTTAAAAAATTCTGATCATATTTCGCTTGCTGCACCAGAACTTCTCCCGGCTGCTCTCCAGGGCTGGCCCAGTTTCCATCACTAAATATTCCCTGAATTTTGGGAAACTGGTGCCAAAGCTGATCCGCCATATTATTTAATACCCAGGTTTTGTCGTTAACATTTTTTCTCTGTTCTTGTGTTCGGTAGAATTTGCCATCGGCATCAACCTGATAATGCTCACCTTTGATGCCCCACTGCAGCAGCTTCTGCATATCCTCAGACAGCATCGTATCTATGTATTGCAGCGCTCTTTCAGGATTCTTGCATGCAGTAGTAATACCCATTCCGTTTCCACCGGAGAAGGTCGGCGCTTCCATATACCAGCCCGTATAACCATCATAAGTTATATCCAGCGGGACGTATGTCCTTTCATATCTTTCTTCATATCTGATTGGCCTTTCCCCACTCTGAAAATTCCAATACTGATCAAACATTCCCAGAACTCTTCCTGTAGATATTTTCGCAAGGTACTGGTCATAATTCTGTGTGAACGTTTCCTCCGTGATCAAGCCTTTATGGTATATCTCATTCAGTTTTCTGTAATAGGTTTTGGCAAACTCCTTATTCTGATACAAATCCGCAGTTAAGGTTTTTTGATCTACGAATACATCACCGTCGTTCGGATAGCCAATCAAATGCTGCGGTGCATTCTTCAGACAGAAGGAACGCCAGTCATACGACAGTATTTCAAAACCGATTGTCGGCTGTCCGTTAATTTTGGGGTATTTTTTTACGTAATTTTCAATCAAAGTAAAGTATTCGTCCAGAGTTTTTGGATTGGGATAGCCTGCATCTGCCAATACATCCTTCTGGAGCCAAAACGCCGGGCCATTATGATAAGTAGGCCTCCAGTCGCCATAATAACGTCCGTAATTGTCAAGCAGCAATATCTGGTTTTTAATACCGCTGGCTGCTCTCAATTTACCGTAGTAAGGCTCATAATGCTTTACCAGATTCGGATATTTCCCAATCATATAATCCAACGGAATGAATACATCTGCTTCCATTGCCATAGCGCGGGACTGGCTTGGATTCATAAAATCCGGATAATCGCCCGAAGCTATGATAACACCTATTTTTTGAGCCAACTCTCCAACAAGGAATTCAAATTCAATTGTTACGCCAGTCAATTCTCTGATCTTCTTGATTACAGGGTTATCCTCGGAAGGTGCTTGAGCATGATCTCCGGAAAACATCGTGAATGTGATAGGCTCCAGAGACGAGCCGGTTCCTGATTTTGAATCCCGTCCAGATACACCCGATGTCGTTTTATCAAGCGTGTCAGGACTGCAGCCAGCTGCCGATAATGCGAGCGTCATTGGAAATACCAGTAAAAAAATCAACGTCCTTGATAGCTTCATTAGATTCCCTCCTTTTTATTGCATAGCACTTATCTATCCCTATGGCTACGGAAATCTGACGCTGTCTGTCCGGTATGCTCATAAAATTTAGCAGAGAAATAGTTCGGATCATCATAGCCTACTTCATGTGCTATTTCATATATTTTACGGCTGGTATTTATCAGAAGTTCCTTAGCTCTTTCGATGCGTACAGTATTTAAATAGTGGTTTAATGAGCACCCTTTCTTCTTGGCAAATTGTTGCCCGAGATAAGCGGGATTGACAAAAAAGTGCTCTGCTATGTTTATAATTTTAATTGTCTCCATAAAATTATCATCAACATATCTCACTACTTTTTCAACTAAATCTATCTTTTCTTTCATTTTATTCTCAACAGAAAATTTGACGCAATACTGGCAAAACTCAATAACAAGCATACCCAGTTCATAAATATTTGTA
Source organism: uncultured Oscillospiraceae bacterium (assembly GCA_964349435.1). Taxonomy (GTDB): domain Bacteria; phylum Bacillota; class Clostridia; order Acetivibrionales; family DTU013; genus CAYGHY01. The sequence goes on along the minus strand of CAYGHY010000001.1, from coordinate 40,751 downwards.
CTGTCTTGTATTTTTTTGTAGGTAGAGTATAATTCATGTACTTCACGGATATCATCATTTCTTTCGGATAATATTTGTATTATAGAGACCATAACGCTGTCCAAATGCATCAGAGCAATTTCAGGTACGACCTGCAGGCTTTCAAAATGTTCAATCAATTGCTCTACTGCTTTTGTCAGTTTATCCAAATCATTTTTTCTGAATGCGGAAATTATTTTTATAACTGTACCATTATCTTCATATATTTTGCAGAATTCATCTTCCTTAATATCGTCAAATAGTAATATCGATGCATCTTTTTGATAAAACTTTTTGTTTTTGCACATTGAAATTGTCTGTACAGATTCATACAGATTATTGAATCCAGAAACTTTTTTGCCTATCATTATATTAATGCGAATTGACTTTGATATCCGTAAAAATTCGCTAATGCTCCTGGCAAAATACTTCACATTATACTCAAAACAACTGAGTATACTACAACCGGCAACCATATGGCACTTATTTTTGTCTTGTTTTAAAACAAACCGCATATTTGACCGGCCAAGTTTTTCAGCAAGAATATGTGACAAATCGTAGGTCGTGTGAACTTCGCTATATTTAGTTAATGAGCTGAATTCCTTATGCTTTTCTATTGTTATATAGCGCAGCCCATAAACTGCTTCGTTTTCCAACAACAAATCATTTTTGTTTGATTGCTCTCCCATTAAGAAATTGCTTATATAGGATTTAATGCTCAGGCTTTTCCCGATTTCCTTTTCCTCCAGAATGCTCTTAATATCAATTAAAGTCCCATACAGCAGTGCTTCGTCAATCGGCTTCAGAATATAGCTCTTGACATTAAATTGCATAGCTCTCTGAGCATACTGGAATTCACTGAACCCGCTAAGTATAATGAATTCAATATCGTCAGAAATATGTCTTCTGACATGCTCCAGCATTTTCAGGCCATCCATGACAGGCATTCTTACATCTGTCATAATCAGGTCAGGCTTATGCGATTTGATTAACTGTATTGCTTCCATACCATTTCTTGCGGTTGCGCATACCTCAAACCCAAACTCTGCCCATTTTATCATTTTACACAATCCGTCTACAATTTGTTTTTCGTCATCAACAAGGATAACTTTATACATGATTACACCTGCTTGTTTTTTCTAAATCAAGAGTCAATATAATCTCTGTAAACTCTCCCAATTTGCTATTGATTCTGAAATCGAATTTTTCTCCATAATACAAGCCTAGCCTAGCGAGTACATTTTTTATTCCTATGCTATTGCTTCCCAGCTGGCTCAGATTATTTATACATTCGGACTTCATGCCCTTGCCATTGTCGTACACTCGCATTTCGGCCCTGTTCTCCGATAAAGCAGCCGTAATTTTAACTTTCCTCAGACCGTTTGTTTCTGAAAAACCATGCTCGCATGCATTATCAACAAATGTCTGCAGCGTCATTTTAGGTATTCTAAGCGACAGAATACTTTCATCGGCTGTTATTTCAAATTCCAGCTCATCTTCATATCTGTACTGCTGTATTTCAAGATATTCTTTAATAAAGCTGAGCTCCTCCTGCAATTCAATTAAGTCATCATTCCATAATAAAAGCTTTCTGAATATTTTGGACATGTATTTAACAATACGCGCAGTTTCAAATTCGTTTCTCAGATATGCTTTTATTCGTACTGTTTCAAGAACATTGAACATAAAATGAGGATTTACCTGGCATTGCAATGCGTTTATTTCCGACTGCTTTTTCAGCAGCTCCATCTGTGTTTCTCTTATCTTGGCTTTATAAACATCTTCGATCAACATGCTGATTTTTGCTGTCATTTTGTTCAGCGATGAGATCAGCAAGCCAATTTCATCATTTCCCTCATTGTTTGCAAGAATAGGGGCATATTCCCCTAACTCAACTTTACTCATATGTTCAACAATTATGTCGATTCTTTTATACAAGGAGGATGAAATCGCCCAAATTATAGCGCTGGCAAATATTGTCGTTGAAAGTATCAAAATGGATATTTGTATCCAGTTCATTTTTAATTCATCATTCAGGAAATCCTTGTCCAGCAAGCAAATAACTTGCCAACCATCCATGGCCTTCAATCGGATCTTAATAACACTTTGTCCGGAATCAATTTTAATTGTATCGAATGATAGTAACCGGGCGCCTCCATATTTGTTATCCAGCATGTTAGACTGTGCTGCAATATAATTCTTGCTGTCCACGATATAAATTTTGCCTGGAATATTTTCTGTTTTCAAAATTTTATCAAGCATATCCGCTCTGAAAGTTATCTTGAGAAAATGCTCAAATTTTGCGTTGTCCATATAGTCAAGCTTTCTTATATACGAAATCAGCTTTGTCCTTGCGGAACCAACTATCAGTTCGTCTGAATGGCTTATGAAGAGAGCCTTCGAAGCCTGATTATGATATTTTACATACCATTCATTTTGAATAACCATCCTGTCAATGCGGTGCAGGTTTCTGGCGTTCAATAAAGAATTGTTGCCTGTATAAATGGTAAACAATACTATATTGGTATCATATGGCAATATTTTGTTCCACACATTCTTCAGGTACTTGTTGTAATCATCCAGCACTTTTTTTCTGTTGGTATATTCATTATTGATGTGTTCATACATTGCTTCATCAGGATATATTATGTTTGACAATTCAATCGCACTTATAGCATTTGTCTCAATTGACGCGCCTATTCTCTCCAGTGCCTGTCTGTAAAGTATCAGCTTTTCATTCCTCGTGCTTTTCATGGACGATAAAGAAATTGCTAAAGAAAAGACTAATGTGGGAACAAGTACACACAATAAATAAATCAGCAGCAGCTTTGTACGTATACTGAAATTAATTAAACTGGCACTTTTCAATAAACCCATACAATTAGGCACTTTACCCCACACAATATCTTGGTTTCAATGAAAACTCTTCAAGTCAATTCTAAGTATTAAACTGTCTTTTGTCAACTCTACACCAACGTTGCCAAACTTAGTGCACCTTTCACTTAGTGCATCTTGTCATATGAAACCGGGTACCTGCCTTGAACAGTTACCCGGCATACCCACGCATTTGCTGCTGCCGTCTCATAGGTGTACTCACCCTCAAGCTTTTTCCAACCGATTGCGGACACAGTAACATCATCTGAAATCGAGGTTTCCACATCCGCTGGTGTACGTCCGTCAACATAATTCATCAAAATCGTCATTACCTATATATAGTCTATTTATCCATATGTTTACAAAATGCTGTCAGGCGTTTTTTATATCGAAATTATTATTCTCAGCCGCTTCCTCATCATCTGTAATAAAGGAGCCAAGCTGTACCTCATACTTTTTTAGCGTGTTGACAACCTCAATTTTTAGTAATTTCATTTCCTGACGAATGTCAATGAGTTTTTCCTTTTCCCGCTCGATGACATCTTCCAACTGCCTCTTCTCCTCAATAGCTTCCATGCGGGCATCCTCAAGCATCAACTGTGCTTTTTCCTGGGCTTTTATCAGCACATCTGCTATTTTAGCCCGATCGTCGTTGATCTGATCAGCTTTTTTTAAAAGCTCTTCATACTTAGATCTGTATTCTTTGCTTTGATTCTTTAAAACCGCTATTTCATCATCCTTTTCTTTTAATTTATCATCAAATTCTCTTAGAATTTTCTCGATATATGTGTTGACGTCGGCTTTTTTAAAACCACCCAAAAACGAGGTTCTAAATCGCTTTTCTCCAGGCATGAGAATCCCCCTTCGTTAAAAAATTAATATATTCTGTAACTTATTTAAATATTCAATAAATTTTCATAAAATCCTGCTTTTTCGATATTTTTTATAAACTATTCTTGTCCAATAATGCTGCATAATCATTTTTAGACCTTGCCCCCACCACTTTATCTACCACCTGCCCGTCCTTAAAGAGCAGCACCGTCGGAATGCTCATGATCCTAAATTTCGTTGAAAGATCACTTTCTATATCAACATTCACCTTGCCAATTACAGCCTTGCCTTCATATTCCTTCGCCAGTTCCTCCATCACAGGTGTCACAGCTCTGCAGGGTCCGCACCATGAGGCCCAGAAATCTACCAACACCGGTTTATCCGAGCCAATAACAAGTTCTTGGAAATTGTCATTTGTTAGTACTACTATTTTTTCTCCAGCCATTTTATTACCTCCCGTAAAATTAATAAACACTATTTTATATTATTCTTACCCCGTGTTAAATTTATAAAACATAGAATGCTTTTGCTACTTTTTCAAAACTTTCAGCAAGAGCTTATCTCTATCCATTGATACTGCATAGTCGTTAAGTACTGTCAGCAAGCCTCCTTGATATTCCGTCACACCAGTGCCTTTGAGAGCCTGAAGTCTCTTTGACTGCCTGTCTGCAACATATACTGCGCCCTCAGCCGTAATAAAAGCATCGGTAGCCGATAGCGGCTGCTCCAGTATTAAAGTCTCCCATTTTTCCGCCTGCTGCCCTGCCTTGCCGAAGAAGATGGCTGTCAGTCTGCCATTTTTGTCTGTTGCCCCTGTATATATTAGGTCATTTTCATCGGTGTGCAACAGCAGTTTGGCCTCTTTGACCGGGATTCGGCCTGATTTGCCGGTTTTACCGTTCCTAATCCTGATCCTGCCATCGGATAACTGATATATAAGGCTATCGGTATACATTGTTTCCTTTATCACTGTCGATATGTCGGTATCCATAATAAATTTCAGGTTATCCATAATGTCAAATCTATATAATTTCGCCTTGGTCTTATTTATCTTTATCATGGAATAAACAATGTTTGTAAGCGGTGAAAGCTCAATATCAATAATCTCACTGCCCTCCGGCAGACTTGTAATATCGGGGTAGCTCCTCTCCAGGTCAGAGCCAATGTCGTATGTCGATATTCGTACTTGCCCTCTCTTCTTTTCAGGCTCTTTTATTGAATAAACCAGCATATCTCTGTCCGGCAGCCATCTTAAGCAGGTAAATGAACCGCCCGGCGGGTTCAATGTTTTTACAGTTTTCCTTTTACTTATGTCCGCTATGGAAAGATCATTTCCATGTCTGTATGCGACATAAAGCCCATCATACGATACCGTCACATCCCTGGCCTCATCCGGCAGCTTGAAGCTTCGGTTTTTTACGGTTGCCGACTCTGACTCGTACATGGTTACTCTTACATTAACTCTGCCCGGCAGATAAATAAAATTGATATAGGACAGCAAAACCCCCTGTACCAGAACTGAAATCAATATCCAGCAGCAAATCTTTTTGAGCTTTTTCAATTCCTGCCACCATCTTTCGCTGAAGACACCAAAAAGGCTGTCGGTACAGTTCTTTCACCCAGCTTATCTGAAGGCTTGTTTATTACCTTGCCGTTAAAATACATTGTAGAAGATGAGCCTCCATCCAGGTTTGCCGCATTGACAGCGCCATACTGCAGCAATATGTCCTGTATGTCCCTCAAAGTTGCACCGAAGGAATTCAGCGACCTGCCGTCTATTACAAGCAGCAGCACCTCTCCCGTCGTTTTCTGGCCTATGGCAGTACGGGGAGCTATTCCCCATCCGCCGTCACCCTTTGTTATGGTAGGCTTTCCATTGACAATGAGCGGAGGTCCGAAGGTAACGCCCTCTTTAATTCCAAACTTCTTCAACTGCGCCATAGAATGTCTGCCGACTATCAGCATACCTTCCTTTGTAAAAGCTACCGTATCCTGCCTGACGTTTTCATTTTCAATCTGGTTATAAACCACCTTGCCATTATTAACAATAAACCCAAGAGGTGTACCACCGGTGCCGGTCCAGCCCCTGTCCAGAAAACCACCGGCATTAATACCTGCTGCAGCGTCATTTTTCTTTGAAATCTTACTGGTGGTTTCACCTGAATTGGGCAACTGTGAGGAATAACCCGCAATAATTCTTGTGGGATCATGCACCACCATCAGCTTACCCCTGAAATCTCCGCCGTTAATGTTAAACACTTCTATTTTACTATTATGACTGCTATCAATTTTTAATATCTGCAGTTGCTCTCCCTGCTCAGTCGGATCAACTGCGTATGCGCTTCTGACTATTCCTGCTATCGCTTTATCTGAGAGAAAAAGCCTCGCAATGAACTGGTGGCTCAATGTGTTCCAAGAAGCGCCGACAACGATTCTTTTAACCTCTTGAAAAGGGCCGTAGAATATAAACAGCGGCAAAGTGGCAGCGGTAAATAACAATTCAAACAGTAAAAATATTAAAATACGCTTTCCTGCCCACTTTGGCGCCTTTTTCCTGACGGTTTTCATTTTGGCTCCCCTCAAACGTTATTTCAATGACAAAAGAAACTACCTGTAGGTGCTTCCATTCATTTTAACTTATTTTAATACAATTTGAAACAAAATGTCTGAATTATTCACATTATTTTATTTTATGCAATTCCATAATTGTCCAGATTCGTATGAAGGCGTTCAAATACCATTCCCGCTACAAACCAAGCAGGAGCGTAAGCAAGCGTAATTATGCCGTTCACGGCAAACCTGTCGGTATAGTACCAGGGATGGACGCCAAGAACCATATAGAGTATCAATCCGCTGGCATATTCTATGACCCAGATTAGCAACACCCATATCAGCCCTCTGAAAATCCAGTGCCAACGGGCTATTGCATGATGAATGGGCTCCAGAAATATTGCTGAGCCATATATCAAAAACATCCAAAGGTTTGAATGTCCCAGAAGCCTTAAATCTCCGCCAATCAGTGAGCCTAATCCCGTCCAGATTATTTCAATGCCCCATCCGGCAATTCCATAGAAAAAAAATCTTTTTAACATATTACTATTTTGAGCAGAATAAGGAAAAATAACAGTGGTAATTTTTGCTGTTCCTCAGACAGAGTGTTTCAAATTTTTAATATAAATTTAACATTATTATACCAAATATATGTTATTATTAATAGAAATTTATAATAAATAATTGGCTGAGTATCCAGAATTGAGCATTTAACATATCCCTTTCACCACAACCGGAGGAACGAAATATGAAACCCTTAGGCCGAATAACCGTTTCAACAACTATTCCAGAAAAGCTTTCGAGACTTTCAGATATAGCATATAATTTTTGGTGGACCTGGAATTATGAGGCGGTTGAACTATTTAAATCCATTGATTCCCTGCATTGGGATAAGCTTGGCGCAAACCCTGTTGCCTTCTTGCATACGGTTGGCAGCAAAAGACTTGAACAAAAGCTTGACAGTGCAGACTTTATGGAGAGGTATCATAATGTTGTCTTAAAATTCGACAATTATATGAACAATTCACATACATGGTTCAGTACTACTTTCCCTGATCACAAAGAGCACATGGTCGCTTATTTTTCAGCTGAATATGGGTTGAACGAGTCCTTGCCTATTTATTCGGGCGGACTTGGTGTATTGTCAGGGGATCACTGTAAATCAGCGAGTGACCTGGGCATTCCTTTTACGGCGATTGGCTTATTCTACAGGCAGGGTTATTTTAACCAGTTAATAAACAGCGAAGGCATACAGGTAACTGCCTATAGCACTCTTAATATAATCGACCTGCCTATTCATCCGGTATTTGACGCAACCGGTGAAAAGCTGCTTATTAGCGTTGAACTGCCTGGCAGAACTCTGTATGCCTCCATATGGCTTGTTAAAGTCGGCAGGGTTCATCTTTATCTCCTCGATTCGGATGTCCCTCTGAATAATGAGCATGACAAAAAAATCACTGCAAGGCTTTATGGCGGTGAAGGCGATACAAGGATTCAGCAGGAAATCTTGCTTGGAATAGGTGGGGTAAGGGTATTGGAAGCACTTGGCATCCAGGCATCTGTTTATCATATGAACGAAGGACATTCCGCATTTCTGGGCTTTGAATTAATACGCACACTGATGCAGAAGCGGCGCCTCAATCTTAAAGAAGCATGTGAGGCAATTGCATCTTCATCAGTGTTTACAACACATACGCCGATACCTGCCGGGATTGATGTATTTTCCCATGAAACCATGGACTACTATTTTACTGCATTCAGAGAAAGTCTCGGTATCAACCGCGATGAATTTCTATTCCTCGGTTTTGATTCAGACAAGCCTTACGGCTTCAATATGGCCTCCTTTGCAATGACGCTGGCAGCCCGCAGGAACGGAGTCAGCGAGCTCCATGGGGCAGTAACCCGCAGAATGTTCAACAAGCTTTGGCCGGGCGTTCCTGTGGATGAGGTACCAGTGACACATGTGACAAATGGAGTACATACTTTAACCTGGCTTTCAAAACCTTTCAAGAGGTTGTTCGATAAATATTTTGCAAAGGGCTGGGAGGATAGACTCTCTAATCATGAAACATGGGATGGTATTGATAGTATTCCTGACGAAGAACTATGGCAGGAGCATATGAGCTTAAAGTCAGATTTAGTTCAATACATAAATGACAGTATCAGTCACGGAGATATGGAAAACAGAATATTATCCTGTGCAAAAAGCTGTAAGGCAATAAAATCCGAAGTTCTCACAATCGGTTTTTCAAGGCGCTTTGCCACATATAAACGTGCAGCATTGATTTTCAGGGATATCAACCGTATAAGAAAAATACTCAATATGCGGGATATGCCGGTTCAGCTTGTTTTTGCCGGGAAGGCGCACCCTGCCGATAAACCCGCGCAGGATGTCATAAAATATATAAATGATGTAGTGCGGCAGGAAGGCTTTGAAGGAAAGGTGGTGCTGCTTGAGAATTATAACATTGCCCTGGCACGCCGTCTTGTACAAGGTGTTGATGTTTGGCTCAACAATCCCCGCATGCCATTGGAAGCCAGTGGTACCAGCGGTCAAAAAGCCTGTATCAATGGTGTCCTCAACCTAAGCGTGCCGGACGGTTGGTGGAGAGAAGGCTACAACGGCAGAAATGGTTGGGCCATAGGTACCGGCGCCATTTATGAAAACGATTTTGATCAGGATAATTTAGATAGTGAATCTCTTTATGATATACTTGAAAGTAGTTTGATTTCACTGTATTATGATAGGGACGAGAGAGGAATTCCCACAAAATGGATAAATATGATGAAGGAGTCTGTCAAATCTCTGGCAGCAGTGTTCAGTACTCAAAGAATGGTGCAGGAGTACACCGTAAAGCTCTACATACCAGCCATGGACAGTGCTGTGAGGAGCGCCGCCAATGATTATGAGTTAGTAAAGCATCTGGCACAGTGGAAGCAGAAAGTACGCGGCAACTGGCAGTATGTATCAATAAAAAGCGGCTATCTTACAGGCGCTTCAGGAAATATTCACACAGCGTCGGAAGAGGGAATAAGCCTGGAGGCGCATGTAACCCTTGCAGAGCTGAGACCTGAAGATGTCTGCGTTGAATTGTATTTTGGATGCATAGATAGTTCCGGAAATGTTGAAAGTGGAGAATATGTACCGATGCAGTTTATGGAAGAAATAAACACTGGTACTTACAGATGTAAAGCGGACTTTATCCTGACCAATGGTGGCGAATACGGCTATAATTTCAGAGTATTGCCTGCCACCGTTGGTTTAGCAGACAAATTTGAATTGAGACTCGTAAAGTGGGCGGAGATGAATTTACACGAACTACTATAAAATTTTAGGATAGTAAAGAGTTCCTGTGTCTGATATCCGGGAGGAGTAAATGTATAGTAAAAAATCATTGGCATTATATGCTTTAGTATTTATATTGAGCTTCTCATTCACCGGTAGCTTTGCAGTTACACCACAGGCTATCGGTATTGGTGCTGCAAGCCTTATCCCTGCCCCTGAAATAATCGCGCCCTCAGCAATACTTGTTGAAGCTGAAAGCGGTCAGATCCTATATAGTAAGGATATAAACAAGGCTTTACATATATCTGCGGCGTGCAAACTGATGACTGTACTTGTCGCCATTGAAAATGCCGATCTAACTTCCTATGTTACTGTCAGTTCCGAATCTGTAGGCGCAGAGGGCTCTGTATTAAATCTTGGTGTGGGCGCCAAATATCCGCTGGAGGATTTACTGTACGCCGTCATGCTTACCTTTGCCAATGACGCTGCCAAAGCTGTTGCAGAACATGTTTCCGCCGGCGATATTAATAAGTTTGTAGATAAGATGAATGCTGCCGCTTCGAAACTGAATATGACCCGCACACATTTTACAAATCCCACGGGGCTTTTTGATGAAAACCAGTTTACTACAGCCAGTGACATAGCTTTGATGATAAAGTATGCAATTGGAAATGCAGCTTTTAATAAAATATACTCGACAAAAGTTAGGCCATGGTACAACTCCGGAAATTATGCAAAAATATTGACAAGTTCAAATAATTTATCCTGGGGATACGACGGCTTTGAAGGCGGCAAAATAGGTTATAACAAAAAGGATCAGCAAACCATCATATCCACTGCAGTCCGTATGAATATGAAGCTTATTTCTATTGTTCTTGAATCGCCTGAAGCAACAATGTACGCTGATACAACTGCACTTTTTGACTACGGTTTCCAGAATTTCAGGAAGGATACACTGGTGAGCAAAGGCGAAGTACTTAAAACAGTAGAACTTGATGGAGAAGAAATAAATCTAGTAAGCCAAACTGACATAATGTATGTCCATCCTTTAGGTGAAAGCTATATCAAGGAATTCAACGCAATTGCCGATCTGAAGCCACCTATAAAGAAAACTGTTCCAGCGGGTAGTGCAATCTATATTCTGCAGGATGGCACCAGTGTAAGTATCAGCTTGTTCCCGGAAACTGAGATTATACCTCCCGAAGACTTTAAAACAACAGTTCGCAAGAAATTTTTTGAGAATAAAGATATCTTTTATCTCGTACTGCTCTTGATTGCTATTGAGGTAGTACTTCTTGTGTTTTACATCGGGAAGCTCGCTAAAAAGCTCGTATTATTTCTTATAAGAAGGTTTGGACATCACCGATCTTAGTGTGATGCGGTTTCAGCCCGGATGCTTTGAATATCTCTCATATTGGATCCTCTTTGTCTGGCGATTCTTGTCATGTTCAATGTAATCCGATAAAATACTGCCGAGGTTTAAAACATCGGACATCTCAAAATATCCTGCTTTTTTATAAACAAATTTTAAAGCGCGAATAGCCCCTGATGCAAAAGCTCTTCTGGAAAATGACTGATGAGTTATTTTCAGCATATCCTCGTCGCCTGCTATAACAACCTCATGCTTACCTACAATACCACCCGCCCTCACAGCATTGATTGGAATCATACCGGAATTTACTTTTGCACCCGATGAAATCAGTGCTTTCTCAATTTCAACAGCAATTTTAAGCGCTGTTCCCGATGGAATATCCTTCTTTTTATTGTGATGCTCTTCATTAACTTGGAAGTCGTAATTATTTAAAATGCTTGATGCAATACTTGTCAACAGCATCATCACATTAACTCCAAGGGTAATGTTGGGAGCATATACAATGCCGTTATGGTATTTTTTTGTAAGTACAATCATCCTTTTAAGTGAAAACTTTGTAAATCCGGTCGTGGCAACCACCATATTCACTTTCATACGCGATAGTATTACTGCATTTCTTATCGTGGCCTCTGGTTTCGAAAAATCAACGACAACATCAGGTTTTGCCCTGAATACCATTTCTTCAAGCTTGTCGGCGCCAATTACTATGATGCCGGTATTCCTGCAACCTACTATTTCTCCCATATCCTTGCCTGCTTTAGGAGTACCAGGTCTGCATACGGCAGCTACCAGTTTTATATTTTCCTGTTCCAGCAGCACTTTCGCTACCTCACTACCCGTCTTGCCCAACCCGATTAAACATACACGTATCATATAGAAACCTCCTCATTAAATACTTGAAACCAAAGACAGGAGTCTAAAAAAAAGATAAAAAAGCTGCAGAGAAGTAATCTGCAGCCTTTTGCACCGCTATGCGGTCGAAAGCATAATCATCACCTTCTCTTCCAACGCTTACGAGGTTAGCTGACGGATTCGGATCGGGAAGAGATTGACCCTACCATACCAGATGTGAGATATTGAAGTCTCACTTCTCATACGGATTCACCCCAATATACCTGGTTCCCCCGCTCTAAAAGATTAAGCGCTAATGACTGAGTTATTCAATTCTCTTTGCTAAACTTACATATTACTATTATATATTATTACCCGGAATTTATCAATATTACAAATCACAGCATAAGCAGTTTGTTATCCCGTTACTTCCACAACCTCAATATTCATATACCATACTGACATGTGCGGTAATCTCAAGGGATCCTGCCTGTATAGGTGTTGCAGCACTTCCCATTTCAGCCTTCATATCATATGTAGCATAATTGCGCAGAGGGCTGTATCCGCCGCCTTCAGTGACATTTATGGGAGCCTTCAGCGTAATCCCGAGGGCGTCAGCCACTGTGCCAGCTTTCTTCTTAGCGGCAAGCACTGCATTTTTAAGTGCTTCATTGTAATATTTTTCGTAGTTGCTGAGGTCAAAGCTGATGTTGCTGCTTACATTTACACCGCTATCAGCCGCGGCATCAATAATATTGCCAGTCTTCTCAAGCAGCCTGACAGTTACACTCACCGAATTGTTGACGGAATAGCCTAGAATCTTGGCAGTGGGACCTGTTTCTTTATTATAATCATACTTCGGGTATATTGTGTAATTAACCGTCTTGATATCTTCATTCTTCACACCTGATGCCTTGATTGCGGTGATAACTTTATCCATTGCAGCTGCATTTGCTTTCTGTGCTATCTTTGCATCCTTGTCCTCTGTGATAACACCCAGGGTAATATAGGCTATATCCGGTGAAGCGCTGACCTTGGCCTGTCCTGAAACATTAATTGTCTTTTTCTCGACAGGATTGTCTCCCGCCTTTACCGGAGCATTTCCGTATAACCCAAAGGTCGTGACTACCAGTGCAGCAGCCACCAACAACATAGCCACTGACACAATTTTGTTCTTCGATGAAAATATTTGCATCATTAAAACTCCTCCTATCAATATAGTTGTAAGCAATACCTGTAAGGAAACAGCAGGCATTTATCTACTGAAGTTGCCGAATCTTAAGCATTAAAATAGATAAATACTGCTTCCCGGGACGTTCCCCGCCATTTTTCGCTTACACAGAATTAGACGCAGTTGCTGCAATAATGTTCCCATTGCTTATCATTATTGTCCATTTACCACACCTGTCACCCCATCTCGCCACAGCTATACCATCAGAAAGCAATTCGACAATTTCGCAAGAGTTTGCGCAACCGCTACACTCCTGACTTTTTGTGCTAAAAACCTTCTTTACCGCCTCGAAGCCAGAAAATTTTGTCCTAAACCCACTGTCCGACAGCCTTTCCTGTCTGGCAAAAAGTGCCGCACCATAGGCTCCCATTACCTCATAATTCTCCGGAATAGTGATCTTCATTTGTAATGCGCTTTCAAATGCAGCAGCTATACCTTTGTTTGCAGCGACACCGCCCTGAAAAACCACCGGCTCTCTAATATTTTTCCCCTTAGCCAGATTGTTCAGATAATTTCTTACCAGCGCCTCGCAAAGGCCTTTGACAATATCTTCGTTGCCATGTCCCGACTGCTGTTTGTGTATCATATCCGACTCGGCAAAAACTGCACATCTGCCTGCTATCCTTACAGGCGACGTAGAACGCAGTGCAAGCTCTCCGAATTCTTCTATCGGGATGCCTAGTCTTGCTGCCTGTCTGTCCAGAAAGGAGCCCGTACCGGCGGCGCATACCGTATTCATGGCAAAGTCGTAAACCACTCCATTTTTTAGTATGATGATTTTTGAATCCTGCCCGCCTATTTCAAGTATTGTCTTTACACCGGTTACTACTCTTTGTGCTGCAATCGCATGGGTTGTGATTTCATTTTTTACAATATCGGCGCCTGCTATGACTCCGGCCAACGCGCGTCCGCTTCCTGTCGCACCTGCTGCAATTATCGGATACCGCCGACCGTTTGTAATTTCTCTTAACCCGTCCAGTATTGATTTGATTGGCTGACCGCCGGTACGCATATATGTTTTTTTGACAATATATCCTTCAATGTCTGTAAGGACAAGATTGGTGCTTACGGATCCCACATCAATTCCAAGATAATGACCATCCACTCTTATATCTTTCGCTCTCCCTTCTCTGGTGCAACATGTCGACAAAGGCCTCAACTCTGGTCATATAGCCTGCTTCGCCCGTCATTTCATCTATAATCAGCGTGAGCACAGGTATGCCCAGTTCTCGTTCTATTGATGGCAAAAGGCTCTCTGCCACAATCTCAGGCATGCATGAGAAAGGAAATATCTGAATCACTCCATCATACCTGTTTCGGGCATATAGCACAGTATTGCCCACTGTTTCCTGCGCATGCCCTCCTATCATCGTTCCCAGCCAGGGCTTTGCCGCCTCAGCATACGCTTTGTCGCGAGGGAGGTGCAAACCTTTTTTTATGATATGCTCAATAATCCAGTTGCTGACTGTTACTTTCCTGTCGACCTCAACGCCCATCGTTCCAAGTTTTTCTTGAATATTGAAGCTCGCAAATTGTTCTATGCCCGTATATATTTCGCCTACAATGCCTACTTTAAGAGGGTTTATATCATACCTTAATTTTACTGAATTAATTTTATTTTCCGTCTCCTCCAGAAGCGCTGAGATTTCACTAAATCCAATAGTTTTCAAGGCATCCTCCCTAAAACTCCTGTATATTTCATCAACACTGCCTCTTCTCTGCTCTCTTGCCCTTATTCTAAAAGTAAGCAATTCCAGCTGATCTACTCGCTTAGCGATCCTTGCTGTCCGCATAAACACAAAAGGTATTCTGAGAAACCCCGCCATGCCTGTGAGTCTGCGAAGTCTGTTGGCCAACAACTTCAAACCGCCGTGAGCAAACTCCAGCGTAATTATTTCCATGTCATAGCCCGCATCCCGGAGCACCTCCCGGTGCATTTCACAATAATAGCCAAATCTGCAGGGGCCGCAGCCTCCTGCCATCAGTATGGTATCAGCTCCCATTTCGTATGCTTGTATATAATTGCCTATGTTTATTTTCAATGGCAGGCATGCCATCTCAGGAACATATCTGGTGCCAAGTTCAAGGGCTTTTTTATTGCTAAAAGGTGGAATTATACATTCAATTCCCATGTCTTCCAACATAGCCTTGACACAAATATATGTATTACCCAGATGCGGAAATGTTATTTTCATGTAGTTTTCTCCAATACAGCATATCCACAAACGCTTCCAGCCTCGTATTGAAGCCGGCTTCGCCTGAATGCTCGTCCAGTGTAATCGTAATGAGCGGCAGTTTATACTCACTTCTGACCTTGCGCTCAATCAGATCGTAAACAAATGAGTCAATTCCACAGCCAAAGCTTGTTATGCAAATCATTCCATCTATTTCGCCGTGAGCTGCCAGATGAAGGGCAGCACCGTAGGCGTTCCTGCCATAATTCCAGAACATGGGCTTGAATAAAAGCGAGGCCTGCCTGTTTATGTCCCATTCGTCTACCATTTCAATTGTTGTTATCTCAGCATCAAGCTTTTTCAGCTTCCCTAACAAATCCATGCTGATATACCTGTCATAAATGGTATACGAATGCCCAATCACCGCAATCTTCATCCTTGCCGCCGGGGAGACTGCTGACAGTGTAACGGTTTTCGCATCTTCCTCCGTTGACGGACTTGAGGAGACGCTTCCGGGGCCGCTTCTGCCGCAACGGGGGCTGCTGCTCTCACTTGAGGAAACGCTTCTCGCACCCTGAAGAACCATCCCCATGTCTTGATAGAAGGGTGGTGTACCGCACAAAGTCCTGCACCGAAAGTTATGATGTTTCTCTAGAGCCACCTCGAATGCGGCTTTAGCGGCGCGCATGCCGTTGCGGAAAATCGCCGCCGCTTCAATTGCCGCTTTCATAGCGCCATCCTTTGAGCTTCTCATATTAACCTCCGTATCAATCAGCAATGGCAGGCCCTTCAAGGTATGTCTGATCATATCCGGAAGGCCCCCGAACTCCGGACAAATGTACTCTCTCATAGATATACTTGTGAATCTGGGTACAAAGATACAATCTACCCTGTCTATTAGATTAATGACATGCCCGTGA
The DNA here is from genome assembly GCA_964349435.1 of uncultured Oscillospiraceae bacterium. Classification (GTDB taxonomy): domain Bacteria; phylum Bacillota; class Clostridia; order Acetivibrionales; family DTU013; genus CAYGHY01. The sequence continues at coordinate 24,664 of CAYGHY010000001.1, read as the reverse complement.
AAAAGTTTGATCGGCAAACATGCTTCGTCAACACATGCCTTCACTCCATCGTCCAGAATGCGCTTATTTGTGGTATCCGACACAATAACTTCAACTCCCAGTTCGCTAAAGAAAGTCTCCCACAAATAATAGAATCTATAATAAAACAAGCTTCTTGGAATACCTAATTTTACTCTCAACCGGCTAGCACCCCGCAAAATAGAGTTTGCAAACAATATCGGCTCATCCTAGTATTGACATATTGGTGCCGTTTATACACAGGAGCATGCAATACCGGTATTCTCTGATATTCACAGAAGCTGCAGGAATGCGGTCTTTTTCTTAAATAAACAGAAGTTGTACTTTGCCCAGGACATAAAATGGCTCCTGTCATAAGACAGAAGCCATTTTTGCTTGATGTTACAATTAAGCCCTCGCTATCGCCAGCCCCCTGCGCCATCGCAGCTGGCATTCTGTTGTTACCTCGCCCTTATCTTATGCTTTGCCGTCGCAACCGAGAACATTCACCAGCTTGTTCTTTACAAGAAGCTTGATTGCATCCCGTGCAGGCTTCAGATACTGTCTGGGATCAAAATGATCGGGATGCTGTGCAAAGTATTCTCTGATTATTGCAGTCATCGCAAGCCTCAGGTCGGAGTCAATGTTAATTTTGCACACAGCCGATCTTGCAGCCTGTCTCAGCATTTCTTCCGGTACACCCCTTGCACCCGGCATACTTCCACCGTATTTATTAATCTTTTCCACAAATTCCGGAACAACAGAAGAAGCTCCGTGAAGAACAACCGGGAAACCAGGAAGTCTCTTTGTAACTTCTTCAAGGATGTCAAACCTCAGTTTCGGTTCGCCTTTGAATTTAAATGCGCCATGGCTTGTACCGATAGCTATAGCCAAAGAGTCAACACCTGTCTTTGCGACGAATTCTTCGACTTCTTCAGGCCTTGTGTAAGAAGAATCCTCTTCCGACACATTGACTGCATCCTCAATGCCAGCCAGCCTGCCAAGCTCCCCTTCAACTACAACACCATGGGCATGCGCATATTCAACAACCTGCTTGGTTAACTTGATGTTGTCTTCAAAAGAGTGGTGCGAGCCATCGATCATAACAGACGTAAACCCGCCGTCTATGCAGGATTTGCACAATTCAAACGTATCTCCGTGATCGAGGTGCAGGCATATGGGAAGGCCTGTTTCAATCACGGCAGCCTCGACAAGCTTCATCAGGTATGTGTGGTTTGCATATTTCCTGGCTCCCGAGGATACCTGAAGAATGAGAGGAGCATTAACTTCCTTAGCTGCCTCAGTGATGCCCTGTACGATTTCCATGTTGTTTACATTGAATGCGCCGATAGCGTAACCACCCTCGTAGGCTTTTTTGAACATTTCTTTTGATGTGACCAATGCCATATGAACAACTCCTTCATTATTTAGTACTTAACGTTAATTATACAAAACTTCAATAGCTTTCGTATTGTCATAAATTTATCATAACAATTCTACCAGATTTCAATATTAAATCAAGGCTTTATTTCAAGCTATAATTTCTGGGTGCAACATGCCTTAATCAAGAAAATTCGCTTCGCTCATGACTTAAAACCAAAGCGAATTTTCTTGTTCGCTATGGAACCCTATGGTTCCCTTCGACGGATGCCGCAGGAACTGAATATGCATCCTGAGCACCCTCCCTGAACGGGAAAGGGGAATCCCCTTTCCAAATCCCAGCATAAATCTGTTAAAAAAATGTCGATGTGTAATTGCATTTTACATCATCTTATGTTATATTTTATTTTGACGTGCAAGAGGTATTCTGCGATTTGTCTGCTAGCAATATATCACACAAGGTAGCGTCGCAGAAGCCTTATCAGGAGGTAAACACAATGAGTGTATTAAAAGGTGCAGCAATTTTCGGGCAGTCCGGCGGACCGACCTCTGTAATAAATGCCAGTGCGGCGGGCGTATTCCAGGAAGCGCTGAAGCAAGGTGCAATCACCGCCGTCTATGGTGCGGCTCATGGAATCATGGGGATACTTGAGGAAAAATTTTACGATATGAGCAAAGAAGACCCTCTTGAGCTGGAACTGATGAAGACTACTCCTTCCTCTGCTCTCGGCTCAGTGCGTTACAAACTCAAAAAGTCTGAAGACGACGACACCGATTACAAGAGACTTCTGGAGGTTTTCAAAAAATATGGCATCAGGTATTTCTTCTATAATGGCGGCAACGACTCTATGGATACCTGTAACAAAATCAGCAAGTACCTGCAGAAATCAGACTATGAATGCAGAGTCATGGGTGTTCCAAAGACAATAGACAACGACCTCTGGGGAACTGATCACTGCCCCGGTTATGGAAGCGCGGCAAAATACATAGCCACGTCAACCATGGAGGTTTATCATGATGCTAGGGTGTACGACAACGGCATGATCACTGTTCTTGAAATCATGGGTAGAAATGCAGGCTGGCTCACAGCTTCATCTGCCCTTGCCACATATGCGGGAAACGGCCCGGATCTGATCTATCTGCCTGAAATACCATTTGACGTGGACAATTTTATTGTTGAAACAGCCCGATTATACAAGAAGCAAAGCAAAGTAATCATCGCTGTTTCTGAAGGCATCAGAGACAAAGACGGAAGATACATCTCCGAATACGGATCAGACCTGGTACAGAGTAAGGACGCTTTCGGGCATGCGCAGCTTGGCGGACTTGCTTCCACTCTCGCAAGCATTCTCAAAGCGAATACCGGTGCAAAGGTGCGTGGTATAGAATTCAGCCTGCTGCAAAGATGTGCCGTGCATTTAGGCTCGCTCACAGATGTCAACGAAGCGTATAGGGCGGGCCAGACGGCAGTCAGGCTTGCAGTTGAAGGTAAGACCGATTACATGGTTGGTTTTGAAAGAGCCGAAGGAACGGAATACAAATGCAATATCAAATTAATAAACCTAGCTGATGTTGCCAATACGGAAAAGAAAATACCGCGCGAATGGATCAATGACGCAGGCAACGGGCTCAACAATGAATTTATCAAATATGCACTGCCCCTTATCCAGGGCGAATCGTCACCGCCGCTCGTGAATGGGCTGCCAAGATTTGCAAGGCTTAAAAAGGTGCTTGCAACCAAATAATTAGTATATAGACTAGCGGAGGAGTGAAAAGGCACGGTTTAATAGGGAAACTTGCTGAACCATACCCCAAACCGATACGGAAAAAGCAAGAGAGGCATTATCTCACACGCAAGAGATAGTGCCTCTTTTACGTAGAGCTAAAAAGATTGTGAATATTCATCGACAGATGTTATCGTATATGATAACATCTGTTATCATAACAGGCATATATCCCCTGTTTGGCGACATATTTTACCATGTGCTGATATAAGAGCATTACAGGGTTGTAGATAGTAGGTTTAGTCACTACACTCTAATATTATCCAATTTTTTCATTATGGATTCAACATACTTATCCTTAATTATTTTATCAGCAGAGATGGCTTTTAATAAGGACTTTTGCAATTGTGTAGGAGATGTGATTTTAAAACCGGATAAATTTGCTCCTTCAACAGCTACACGGCTTGCTTGGCATTCTTTGAAAATATTAAGCAAGTCTTGGGTTGATATTTTTTCATTTGCAGACTTGAGTGCAACTTCGATGTCATTTAAGGGTGGCTTCATACTCGAATTTATCAATAACTTCCGGGACGGCTTCCATAAAAAAGCCCAATTTTCTAATCTCGTCTTTGTCCATTGCTGAAATATACTCAAATTCTGCACTTGAAATGTATGCAATATTGTCTTCCGACACCATGCCCCTGTCAAATACAAGTGTACAGTTTTTTATCTTGAATTTACTTTTGAGGTCATCGATGAGCTTTTTAACGGTACTTACATCATTGGTGTTTCCCTCCAGCACCTTCCAGTGAAAAGGGTATCCGTCCCTTGTGACCATTAACGCGATAACAATTTGTTCACAGTCAGGACGGTTGTCTCTTGAATAACCGTGTTTCGATATTATGCAGGTGCTTCCATCAAAGTAGGTGGATGTTATGTCGTAAAAAAACACTTCTTCACAAAGCTTATTTTCTTGGGTAAGCCGTTGAAAAATGAAATCCTGCAGGTCATTTTGAAGCCTGTCCAGCCTGTCGAGTTCACGATAGATGTCGTATTCATCATACTCCTGAAATCCGTTGTCCTTAAGAGCTGGAAGTGAAGAATTGGCAGCCCAATCCTTGATTTTGATTTTGCTAAGAGGGTCAATACAGCGGTTGATAACCATTGCCTCTATCCACCTGTCGTCTTTAAATAGCTGGTCAAACCGCCATTCCTCCCACAGAAAGTGCAGAAGTGCAACGTCAAGGTAGGGACGGTGCTGGAGAATCTGGATTTCATTAAAATCCACAAGCGCAATGTTGGGATCCGAAAGACATTTTAATACTGTTTTTATTTTTTTTGCCTGCTCATCAGAGATATTACCCAAATTAGTGATGGTCTTTTGTGTTACTGTTTTCCCATGTCTTACAGATTCGACGATTTTATAATGGAAATAGGTTTTACCTTTAATGGTAGTACTGTCTTTTTTTTAGGAACATATCGGCACCGCCTTATCATTAGTATCCACTCCGCTATATCATACAATGTCTATTATGGCAAGTAATTTATGTAATATTTATACATATATTAGTCTCTACATGTGTAGACAAAAAAACTCCAGACGTTGATATTACTGCATCTGGAAATATATGTCGCCAAATAGGGGCTATATACCTATTTTCGAAAAATGCAAGCATTATTTTTATTTATGTTATATTTTCTCTGCTTTTCTCACACTAGTTACGTTTTTCTTTAAATATCTAACTTCTGAATCACTTTTTCAAACAATCTTTTTAATTTCAACTCTTTTGATGCCGTCTACAGTTGTCTCAGTGACTGTTGCAAAGTCAACGAATTCGCTGGATTCGGTAGGGGTCTCTGTGCTCCCCCACCAATTCATACCCTCGCAGTTACAACCTGGATTCTCGGAACGCCTAACAATATTTGCGAGCCTTATCTTTTGAAAAGCTTGAAAATACGGAATTTATAGCGATTTTCACTTGATATTTTCCTTGTTATTTGTTACAACCAACACATAACAAGGAGGTGTGCCGATGTCTGTTGTATATCAAAAAGATAAGCACTCTGGCATTACACAAACCCGTTGAACCGATTTGAAAAATGGGGAATGACCCATCATCACCCCTATGGCAAAGATATTTCATCGCCACGCAGCAGCGAATTGTTCGCATCGATTACCAATGAAGCCGTTGCTCAGTTCTTTCGTCTCCAAGGGAAGCGACGCATATTCTAGACAATCCGCTCCAAAAATTGTGATATGTAATATGGCCCCTGCGCTGTTGATTTTGCTCTGAAGGGCGGCAGTTGGCCGCCCTTCAGTTATGTGCACAAAAATCAAAACACCAGTTTTCCTGATATTATATGATCCAATAATAGCTCCATACCTCCCATAATCATCGCAAACATCACCAGCAGGATAATCAGCGCTATGGCGCCGCCGTCGTACTTCAGCCTTTCTTCTTTGTTTACAATATAGGATACAATTACTTCGGTTCCTAGAAACAAAAGCACCAGCGGCCACAGTGACATTACAAAGGAATAATCCAAAATGGGAAAAATTAATCTTCCCAGAAAAAGTAAACCGAATACAAAAAGCGTGATCCCTGCTGTCAGCGTACCCATTCTGCGGCCTCTAAGCATTATAGTCACGCTCCTTCTTTCTCCCCAGAACCAGTTTAATGCCAATAACAATTATCACAACACCAAGAATTATCTGTGGAACAATATCCGATAAAGCTCGCATTGTATTGAGTATTTCACTATCCATTAAACCACTATGCATCAGATTGTTCCAGATTAGGTATACCCCGAGAATAAGCAGAAGAATACCTGCCATCAGTCTGCGCTTTTTAAATATCAGATTTCCTGATACCAAAAACCTGTCAATGGAGAAGAGATAATTATCTTCAAAACCAGTAAAATCTTCATCACTTGAATACCTTCTGTTCATACAATCAAAGAAGGAGAAAAACCATAGAACAGGCATTATGAATAAAAGTGGGCTGATATTCAGCCAACTGGCTAAAAAAATAATCAGAGTGAACGCAGTCATAAGCGATATTCCTGTTTTCATAAAGCCCATATACATATGACCTGCTCCCGGCACAAGCGAAAAAACAAATGTAATAAATTTACTTCTTTTCATTCTCATTTACAAATACCTCCAAGTCAAATATTTTCCCCGAGAAATCCTGAAAGCCTATGTTGAGAGCATCTGCAACATATTGTCCTTTTTCCTCATATCCTTTGATTTTGCTATCTAAGCCGGCAATAAAGTTTATTGCACCTGAAAAGATAAAAATCAACGTTGCACAAGCTGCTACTGCAACCCTGATCGAATAGAAAAATAGCTGCTTCCTATCCTCCCTTCCCATTTTTAATTTGACTGCAATATTCTCACTGAAACCGTAAGGAACCTTTAAAAGCTCATCTTCGCTAAAACTAGATGCAAATCTCCCGGCGCACAGTCCGCAATCTGATATATGCACTGATAAAGCCAATATTTCCGCCTCATGAAGTGTGCCCTCCTTTAGCGCCTTCAGATCATATTGGGACAAATGCCGGACATCATTAACCGGATTGGTCATAGAACTCCTCCTTCCATAAAACCCTTAAAAGCTGTTTTGAACGATATAGCTGCATTTGCAATGTTTTAAGGTTTTGCCCGGTATTTATGGCGACTTCCGATAGCTTAAGGCCTCTGCAAAAGTAGTTGATCGCTACAGTTTTATATGGCTCTTTCAGTTTCCTGCACAAACCATGTACCCGATCTTCCATATCTTTACCAAGGACGATGTCTTCAGGGGAGTTCCGACTATCCTCCAGATACTCAAAATCCTCCTCAGATAGGCTGATAGTGCTTCCGGCTGCGCTTTTAAGAAAATCCCTGCATTTGTTGGCGGCAATTCTGCACATCCAGCCCTTGAGATTCTCACCATCAAATCTCTCAATGCTCCTGTAGGCAGACAAAAAAGTTTCCTGTGCCAGATTCTCAGCATCAAAGCAGTTACGGACAAAGGAATAACAGATGGTGTAGATTAGCCGTTCATATTGTTTTATGCAGTTTGCAAACTGGTCTTTATGTATTTCTTTCACACTCCTTTTGTCCCTACATTAAATATAACTGAAATAGCAGGAAAAACACTACATAAATATGAAAAAATCTTATTCATTCCTTATCCAAAATCATTTTTTCCACAAATATATGATTGGTTCACTGTTATAAAAATGCACATTCAGGCTCCCTCACAGATGTCAGCGAAGCGTATTTAGGCGCAACAGCTTGTAAACGGGCTGCCAAGATTTGCAAGGCTTAAAAAGGTGCTTGCAACCAAATAACAGTCATACAGACACGGGCGAAGGACTGAAAGT
>CAYGHY010000001.1:0-17092 GCA_964349435.1 uncultured Oscillospiraceae bacterium | reverse complement strand
GACACGGGCGAAGGACTGAAAGTCCCCGCTTTTTATACATAAAACTTTTTTATATCGGTTTACACCCGTCAGTTTACCATTTTGAGCGAAGAATTCCAGTATTCTTCAATAACCTTGTTGCCGCCTATTTTCTGCCATTGCACAACCGCTTTATCAAATTGTGCTTCGTCAATATTGCCCATTATAAAATTGATCATGGCTTCATTAATGATCTTGTCAAGATTCGCCTTGTTTGCACTATAGGACTCTGAGAACAACGGAACTGCCAGATCCGGAATCATCTCTGAATTTTTAATATCTGCTCTTGACAGAGAAAGGTTAAGTGCAAGCTCGTCATTCGCAAACGAATACATGTAGGTGCCGGACGTCCCCAACTGACCAATGGAGCTTACCGCATCCCTTTTGAATAAATCAGGATTAATAACCTTTGCATACTTACCGTCAATTACGTCATAATGAAGCCCCTCTATGCCGTTACCAACAAGCCGCTGTCCTTCGGGGCTGGAAATCATATTGAATACTCCAAGCAAATGATTTAGCCTTGCCTCGTTTTTTACTGTTTGCACCGGGAATGCAAAACCTCCATTAAAACCTGACTCTGCGGCAATCCTCTCTTTGCCTTCCGGTCCTTTGAGAAAAGCAAAATTGTATATATCCGATCTGGTTAAGCCCGGCTCTGATTGCTGTTTCTGTTTGAGTAACGGGTCTGTCAGCCCCGGCATCATATAACTCAGCCATAATCCCGTCCTTTCCCGGTCAACCAGCTCGGAGATTATCTGCGTTGTTTTAGTTATCGCAAAATCTGGGCTGATAAGCTCTTCTAAATACATCTTCCTGAGCCACTTCAGCGTTTTCAAGTACTCCGGCGTCATAAAGCCCGGGGTAATTCTGCCATCCTTCAAACCCCATCTGTTGACGCCGCCGAACGCAGTTACCAGTGCATCGAATGCATCAATTTCATTTGTGTTCACTGTGCCGAGCGCAAGCCCTATTGTGTCCTTCTCGCCATTTTTGTCAAAATCCCCGGTTCCAAAAGTTTTCGCCATGTTATATAAATTATCAATACTGTCCGGGGGGGGTAACCCGGCTACTTTCGCCCAGTCGCTCCGATAGGCAACCATTTTTCTTTTAAGTGCTCTCTCCCGCGGAATTATATAAAGCTTACCACCCATTGACGCATTTGTTATCAATAAAGGGTTGATTTCCCTCAAATACTTGTAGTCGTTTATTCTCAATCCAATCTCCCAGAACATTCCGGCGTTTACTCCATTTACATATACCGTCATTTTCGTATCCGGAATCAGTATGACATCAGGTAATGCGTTTGAGGACATCATGACATTGAATTTATCGTTATACGAAATCAGAGGTGTCCACTCGATATTAATAACTGCATTTGCCAGCTTGTCAAGCTCTTTGACAATAATATGATTATCCGGCGGAAGCTCATCCTGATAACCAAGGACGACCTTTAATTCAACAGGAGCGCCGGACAATGCTGCTGCATCCTTATCCGGTTCACTCGATACAAATTTACTGTTTCCGCATCCTGCAAGTATTCCCGCCGTCAGCGCAGACATGCAAATCAGGGAAGTGATCTTCTTCCTCAGATATCTCATTATTTTCACTTATTACTGCCTCCTTTGCGTCAACCAAGATTTGTATTTTCCCTGTACCGGCCGGGAGTAATTCCCTCCACTTTCTTGAAACAACGTATGAAATTCTCAGGATTTCTGTATTGCAATTTATCGGCTATGTCAGATATTTTCAGTTCAGTCTCAATCAACCATTTCTTTGCCATATCCATTCGGTACCTGGACAAATATTCGCTGAAGGATATGCCTGCTTCATTTTTCAAGACCCTCCTGATATAACTCGGATGATAATTCATTCTGGCTGCGCAGCCTTCAAGAGTCAGTTCGGTGTCATATTCTTCGCGGATTATTTTAAGAGTGCCATCGAGTATTTTTTTATGCTGGTTCTCAACTGTACTCTTAAAACATTCTATTACCTGTCCGACAACGAATTTGTCCATCCATTTCTCGATTTCACCGGCGGTTTTCAGGGTGAAAAGCTGTTCAAACACTGATTTGCCGCCCTTTATCAGAATATCAGGCGAGTTTCCGGTCTCTTTGACAAGTACTGCCAGATCAGACAAGAGGCGTATCAATGAGAACTGGTATTCATGCCTGCTGACTTCCACCATGAATATCCTTTCTATAAACCGGTGAAGCAGTTCTCGTGTTTTTATCACATCACAAGTTTTCACAGCACTGAGCAGCTCCTTCTGCAATTCATCCGGATATACAGTCTTCATGCCGATTGCGCCCGATATATCCTGAATAAAGATGATGGCATTGTAGCCCAGGATAATTTGATGCTTTAGCGCATCTATGCCCTCGAGAAAGCCTCTGTGTATTTCTCCGTAACCATTTATCGGACGGCTGATTCCGATACTTACGGAAAAATCAAGCACCTTACTGACTACCTCCTGTATCCTTGAAGCTGCATAAAAGGCATTATCCCTGAATATCTCCAGAGTCCAGCTCTCATTGCCCAGTATGGTGATCTGGTAATCATCTATTACAACCGGCTTCAGTATGATATCATTATCAAGAAGCTCTCCTATCACATTATTTACTGCAAAAAGCATCAGATCCCTGTCCGTCTCTAAGTACTGCGTCCCTTCCAGCGTATCTATGCGCGTCACAAGCAAACACATCACGTCGGGCAGGGACGGGTATCCATAAAGCTTAACCCTTGTTTCAATGATGTCCTCTTCGACTTCATTCAGGATTAATTTAAGTATAAAAAACTCTTTAAGCTGTTCAAACTGGCTATATGTCTGTTTTTTCAGCCTCGCCTGATCTTTCAGGAGAAAGTTGACACGCTCTTCGATTAGGCCCAGCTCATCCTTTTGTTTTACGCTTTCATGAGCATCCTGAATACCCAGAACCATGTTGTATATCTTCGATATCGGCTTGTACATCCTGCTTGAGATAAAAAAGCCAATCAGGTTGACCACTGCTATGACGACAAGGCATATAACCAGTGTAAACCAGCCTATGGCCTTAGAATCTCTCGTAACATTTATAAGAGAGGTTAAAGACAAATATACCCAGTTATTATAATCCGACCTTATATAGTTGACGCTATATGCAGCATTGTCAATCTTTATGGTAAAATTCCCCATTTGAGCCTGTGATTCATTAATTTTCCTAACAAATTCGATCCCTGAAAGATTTCCCCCCCACATCGCTTTGTCACTATGGGTTATAACCAAACCATCCAGCCCTATGATAACAACATCGCCAAGCTGCTTGCTTGCAGACACGAGGCTGCTAAGACGGGTATACGGAACTCTCATCACTACCATAACCGACGGATTGGAAGTAAACAATGGATATTTTTTCACAAGGCTTACTCCGCCGGTCATAACCAAACTGTCTGAATCCTCAAGTTTCTGTATGTCCGGATCATTTATCCAGAAAGAGTATCCCGGCATATTGAGATACCGATCAAGTTCTTCCCTTCTGCTATAATCATTTAAACCGTATATGCCGCTGTTGTCCATAACCCAGTTCTTGTCAAAGTTGACAAGGCATATATCGCTTATACCCAGGTCATACGTAGGAAGGCTGTTGATTGCATCTTCGGCATTGCTGAAAATTCCGAACATATTTCCCTTCATGTCTGCGGTAATGGCTTCTTTGACGGCTGGAGACTGCACGAACTGCCACAGTATATGATCAGAGGTTAAAAGCATCTGTTCCACAGCCATCTTGGTCTGGGTAAGCACGCCGATATTCCCGTTGTCTACCTTTTCCTGGATTACATCGGCAGCTTTATAATACGAAAACGCACCAACAATTATCGCAGGAAATGTGCCAATCAGAATGCATATAAGTATTAGTCTCAATCTAACATTGGAATGCAGCTTTTTCATTTCTCCTCCGGTAAAGCCTGCCTTAACCTTATGCCTGAAAGTTTCATTTTAAAGATAATTCGGACTTCTTACAAAATAGATTATATATAATGTAAATGCATAAATCAATCTTCAGGCATGGCGCCCTCTTCAGACATGCTGCCCAATGCCTGTCACCCGTCTAGCAGCCCCATTCCCCTCCCTGATACAAGGTGGAATTATAGAGCCGTTTGTTCTGCGGCAATATTTTCCCGGGAGCGGATATATTCAAATCCAGCTCTCTTCCGGAGAATATAAAGGCCTTATTGCTATTATATATTATAACATCTTCCTTCCCTTCTCCCAAAAGATCCCCGTGGATTACATATCCCTCCACCGGGAAGGTGACAATGGTATTCATAAATCCGTCATATAGTGCGGGCATGACTCCACCGCCTCTGCGATAGGCCAGTATGTAGTCTTTCCCGTTGCCATTCCAGTTGTGCAGAGTATCTAGGATTGTGAGCCATCCGCTTGTTTTGCGGTCTTCCTTCCAAAGCTCTTTTCCATTTGAATCCAGAAGGAACATGCCGTCTTTTCCATTTGAGTCTGTAAAATATTTACCGTCTTTTCCATTCACATCACCCCGTACGATGCGGTCAAGTCCCGCTATCTGGATGCCGGGGATGTCGCAGCGGAATTTTCCCAGCGCTACATGCTGCGATTCCACCGAACCTTCGTAGCGCCATATCTCCTCTCCCTTCCAGCTGTACATGACCGTCACACTGCCTCCGATGATGATCTCGTCACCGTTGGCCGGGTTCCCGTCTACATCTCCGACCCATATACAGTCGGCATGATCATCGAGATCCGTGCAGGACCACAGTATATTCCCATTATGATCAAGCATGTCATAGCCTGCCATGACTTCATCATAGCCGTCCCCGTTAAAATCGTGCACCCATGGATAATGACCCAGATTTCCTTCAAACGTCCACAGCAGGTTCAGGTCGTTATCCAGCGCCCATAGTTTTCTGTAACGGTTTTTCAGTATAATATCCCCGGGTCTGCCTTTCCCTGTCAGATTGGCGATAATTATGCAATCATGGGCATTCTCGCCGGGCAATTCCCTCTCCCTCTTCATTGTCCCGTCTCTGCCGTCAAATATCTTAAGCCTCTTGTTCATTACACATATAACTTCATTAAATCCATCACCATCTATATCATAAATCTGCGCTGGAAAATCAGAGCCGAAGCCTCCCGGATTTTTTACCGGAGTTCCGACCTGCCAGAGCATATTTCCCTCCAGATCAAAAACAGACATGCATTGTATCTGATGGGGTACATATCTGTCGTCAATTCCTCCGTCGGCCTGCACTGCCAGTATTTCCATGCGCCCGTCCCCGTTCAGATCTCCTAACAAAAGTTTATTTCCAATCCCTGCGGGGCTTAAGTCTATAGTTGCTGCTAAAAACGGCTCAATGCCGTCATTTTTGTACATTGTTTTTTCATTTCCGCTGTTCATTACATCTCCCTTTCTTTCTTATGCGTACTGTCGTTTTTGTATTCAGGAATCCACCTGCCTATAAGCTCGAGGCATTGTATTATGAAAAGATACCGCAGCGTCATTCCGCTATTGGCCCATGGAATCTCCTCCACTGTCACCGGGCATGCCGCACCTCCGATCCGCCGCCTGCTACTGAGATCATCCGAATAAATCACTGCATTTTTGATCCCTTCATATAAAAGGCTGTTCCATATCCTTTCGGCTAATTGCCTTTCACCATTATATGCGGCTGAAAAAGCCGCAAGTGAATTTGCAGTGTCTCTGGAACCCCAATTGCTGCAGTTAGTCATATCCGGCCTTCTTTTCAGCTTTTCGTCATCTTCCGCCAGATAAAATTCTCCATAATCAGCCAACATCCGGTCCCACTGTTCATCCTCAAGAAGTCCCGACAATTCCATCCACACCACAGGAGCCCCAAAGCAGTTCATCATATGGAAGGAGGAATTGTCATCTCCCATATGCATTAATTCGCCTGTTTTCGGGTCATACCCGCACACAGGTCCTGAACACAGCTGATAGGGCAGCTTGCCGATGCATTCAATACCTTTCATGATCTTGTCCCTAAAGGTTTTATCTTCATAACGTTCCCATACGGTCATCCAGTTGGAGACGAATGCAGCCCAGTCGGGCGAGAGCCGCGAATGAGTTGGAAACTCCCCCTTGCTGAAATAGGCTCTCATCGGGTCCAGATCCACCGTATTGTAATCTGCGTCCCTGACTTCATCCAGAATATCACCTACCCGCTCATCGCCTGTCAGAAAATAATAAAACCTATGAAGCGCCGCCATACTGATTCGTGCTTCTTTGCAGCCGCAGCCCCAGTGCATGACATTATGCCTCGAGCCAAGTCCTGCATATTCTCCGAAGTGGTACTGGTCCACCTCGCTTGCATGCCTTGTAAAAGCCTCAGCCATTCTGAAAACATCTTCCTGGCCTGTACGTAAAAATGTATACCAGAGCCAGATGTTCGGAACAAATTCATTATTGTTCCAAGCAAATCCCCCTACATCATACCGCCAAGTATGCCGCACAGGATTATACGCCCTCATGATATCGCCGTAATTCCAGTAGCCGTACCACTTCCATTGTTCCAACTGATCCATAAAGAACCTGTATCCGTCATCAAGCTCCTTTTCCAGTTCTGCCCTGATTGACGTGCTTCTGTCTATCAGGCTCCAGACTCCGAAAACCTTTGTATCGTGATAATACTCAGGTTCGCACACAAGCATGGGTGAAAAACGTATCTGATCAGCCAAAGCTGCCAGGCTTTCGTTCCTAGGAGTTTCCGGAAAACAATTTACTGTAAATTCATTTGTATTGCCAATCCCGCAAGGCGTGCTCCTCATCTCCCGGAACCCCTCATAAGCTGACAACACATGGGTTTCGACATCATAATGCCTCAAATCCATTGCAGCGCTGTCCGGGGACCAGAACCACAAGGTTATCTTTCCCTCATCCGTTGTCATGTCCTTTATCTCAAATGCAGATGGACATTTCTGCCAGAAATGCTTCGTCCCGACGGCTATTCCGCCCCCTGCCCCACCCGCATAAACCATCCCTGATGCACGGCTGCCCTGACCGGCCTTCAGCCAGGAACACCCTTCCCTTGTCCTCTTATGTAAAGTATAAACGTCCGATGAATCCTGCAATATCTTAAAGTCATTCCAAACTGCCGATTCTTCCAGCAGTGCGAGGAAACCGCCATCCCCTGCGGCGTCAAATTCTATGATCTGCCCTTCTATCTGCTGCTTCAGTTTAGCTGCATATTTATCCTTCGTCCTCCATGTATCCAGGTTTTTAGGAGAATCACAGAAGAACCCGATATCTCCTCCTAGCCGTACATGCCTGTTGTACAGTTCCCCTTCAAGAGGAAGTGCCAATCTTATTCCCAGTCCCTTTATAAACTCCATATGTGGATTACCGTCATAAAAAGATGTGTAAACCATCCTGACCGAATCCTGACCGACGTAAAAGTACATGCGGATAATGAAAGGAATCCACCGGCGGCTTCCGCCTGACAGCGCATGCTTCCCCTCTGCCCGTATCACACAGCGCACAGGGCCTTCCTGCTCAACCTTAACGCTGTCTATTTCACTGTAGTAATCTTCTTCTTTGTATGTTCGCCCGCCCTGCGTCATGTTCCTCTCTTCCATGACACAGACAAGCCTGCTTCCTGAACAGAGCAGCTTCCCGTTCACTTTGATTGTGCGTATGATATCCGTTCCGCTCATACCAATCTCACAGACCAGTTTTCCGGTATAAACCTCTATGCTGTCATCCCTGTGCACCAATCTCAACTTTTCGTCATCTGCTTCTTTTTTTACTAATACATGCCGTGAGTTTTTAGCAACATGGTATCCCTCAAAATTGTCCATGAAACTGGCGGCATGAGCAGTCCATTTCACGCTCCCGTCCGGCCAGAATGCAGTATTCCATGTCTGCATCGCAATGTTTTCACCCTCCGGCCCGCAAAGAGTCAGTACTTCATCACGCCGCAGCACCCCCTTTTTCCAAGGAACCCCCCATGTTATTCCGGTGCTGCAAATGGGTGAATCTTTTAAACGTTTTACTCTTACTTCCACCGGGCATCCTCCAACTTTTATAAGCACCAACTTGTACTCAGTTGCTGTAACTCTATCCATCATGAAAAGCAGGATAATGTGTTTCAACACCACTAATTATACCACTTTGAGGGCACCTTTTGTATATAATTGTTTCACCTTCGTCTTTTCAGAGACATCTACATCATTTTAAAATAAAATCGCCTGCATAGTCAGCCGTTGCTTTGATGTCCGACTGTTTCGGCATAATTTGTAGTTGAGATGACTATGGATTGCAGTAAGGTATTGATATAAAATTCATATATATCACTATAAGGAAGGTATTTAATGGATACATATTTTCTAGAAAAAGAAAGCATATATGAAAAGCAGGGAGAGGATATTAAACAGATCGTCAAGATTATTGCCAACCGTTATATCGGGCAAAATCCGCCTCATCCGCTTACCTACAGGGCCTATAACCGGAATGGAATTCATAGGCTGAGTGATTACCGCTACAATTTTGATTTTGGCGGGATATTCCCATTATTACCCCCGCTTGCCAGATATGAGACATATGCCTATGCCTGGTCCAAGCTTTGGAGCGATCAGGAAGCGGAGCTTAATTTCAGTATAGCGGCATACGGCCCTGTCATGGTTTTTGTTAATGAACAGCCGGTCTTTAAAACCAATATCCTCAACGAGAGATCAAGGGACCACAGGAGTCCCGTAAAGGCAAAACTGGTTAAGGGATGGAATTCATTTGTTCTACGGTTCATTAAAACACCTGTAGGATTTGGTGGTTCATTGGGGCCGTCTTCACCAAAAAGTCTTCCCCTTTCCTTCATTATTCCATCAAAGGAAAGGGATGGACAGTCCGGTTGGATCTATACCAAGCCTCTAATTTCCGAATTGGATAAATTGCCCGAGGTGGGTGATAGTGAAGCTGAGACCGGGCTGGAATGGCTGCCGGTCTGGCGATGGCATGAAAAAGAATTGGAAGCGGGACAGTTTAAGAGAATGTACAGCCTGCAGAAGGACTGCTGTGCAATTGGCTGGACCAGTGCATATTTTGATAAAACAGGCAGCACCGAGTATACACTTCAGTGCAAGCATGCGGGTCCTGTACATGTTTTTCTTGACAGTAATGAAGTATACTTTTCCGGAATATCTGGAAGCTTTAAAAAAACAGTAAGAGTAACTCATGGAAAGCGTGACATTATAGTAAAATGCCTTTGCACAGAAAAAGATTGGGGCTTTGAAATGAAGATAACGGATGGAGACAGGGAAATACCCTTTCTGTCGCCTGTTCCTGTCTTTGGTACGCGGAGTCCATGGTTTTATGCAGGTCCCTTGCCGGCTGACTTTATCCCTGATTTAAGAGATACAAAAAGAATGGATAAACTTCTTCAGGGAAAAAACAGAATTGTTTACTGGCGCGTAGACGAACCGGGAACCTGGATACGTTCATTTCTGGAAAATCAGAATTTCGGCAACTGGAGCTATCCGCTTGGTGTGACGCTATATGGCCTTATAGAAACTGCCAAAGCCTTTGACAGCAATGATATCCTTGATTATGTATTGCGGCATGTTGAAACCTGTACCGCAACTCTGAAGTATGCTCAATGGGATAAGGAGCAGTATGGAGCGGCGGGGCTTCATCATCACCTGACCAGCATGGACTGCCTGGATGACTGCGGTTCCTTCGGCTCTATGATACTGGAGCTGGCTAAATATACTGAAGTCAGGGATTACAGGAGTATAGCGGATTACATTGCTGATTATATCAGACATAGACAGAACAGGCTGCCGGACGGCGCTTTTGTCCGGAGAAACAGCTACAGCATGGTTA
Organism: uncultured Oscillospiraceae bacterium; assembly: GCA_964349435.1. Taxonomy (GTDB): domain Bacteria; phylum Bacillota; class Clostridia; order Acetivibrionales; family DTU013; genus CAYGHY01. Next base: position 7,229 of record CAYGHY010000001.1, on the reverse strand, counting down.
TGGAGGATACTCTCTGGGCGGATGATTTATATATGAGCGTACCTTTTCTATGCAGGTATTATCAACTGACAGGGGATGTTTCCTTCATTGATGATGCGGCCGCGCAATTTTTCTGTTATTGCAAATATCTTTACAGGGCTGATAAAAAAATTATGTCGCATGTTTTCGATTTCAAATGCTGTAAAGCTACTGAGGTATCCTGGGGTCGGGGGAACGGCTGGGTGGCTTTTTCCTTCACCGAGCTTCTGGCTGCGCTTCCGGAAGACCATAAGGACAGGCCAAGGCTGCTGGAGATTTTCAACCGGCTGTGTTCCGGTTATCTGGTGCTTCAGGATGAAGAAGGCATGTGGCATCAGGTGCTGACGGATTGGGAATCTTATCGTGAAACCTCCTGCACCTCCATGTTTGTTTATGCTTTTGCGCGAGGCGTCAGGTACGGTTGGCTGGAAAACAGTGACGCATATGCACAAGCTGCCATAAAGGCCTGGAAGGCTTTATCCAGAATATCCGTCGACTCGCAGGGTAATATTTACGGTGTATGCAGGGGGTCTGGCTTCTCCTTTAGTGCAGATTATTATAAAAACGAGCTGTCATGGAACCTGAACGATACGCATGGCATTGGCATTGTCATGCTTGCGGGGATTGAAGCATTAAAGCTGAGCAGGTTTTTACAGGAAGGAAGGGATAAGGTGCTTATGAGATAGCAAAGCTTGTGGTAAAAGGTATGAAAGAGCTTCATCTGCCTGTATGCAGGTTTCTTCCTGACAATCCGCTCCAAAAAGTGTGATATGCACAGTAGCCCCTGCATTGGGGGCTACTGTGCCAGGGCTGTCTACTCGCTGATACTGTCCATTGCCTTTTGCGCATAACCGACGTCAACAATGGCGTCATACGGGGCTTCCTTTTTCAATTCTCCAGCCGACTTCATGACTTCCTGCAGCAACCCAAGGGCTTCCTTTTTCAGAACCGGGTCTTTGCACCAGGTATCCTGCTCCTTGTACCTTTTTGCTACCAAGGTCAGCAGCTCCTTGTCGGAATCGGGGAAGGATGCCTTGATTGCGTCCGCTACTTCTTCGGGTGTATGGGTGTCTAACCAGATCTGTCCGCGGTATACGGCATTGGTAAATTTCTGTATGATACCGGGGTTCTTCTTAATATAGCTCTTCTTTGCATAGTAAGCCGTATAGGGTATTTCACCGCTGTCCTTTCCCACCGAAGCAACTATGTAACCCTTACCTTCTCTTTCAAGCGTTGAGGCCACCGGTTCGAAAAGCGTCACATAATCCCTGCTTCCGCCCGTGAAGGCTCCTGCCATCAGTGCAAACTGAACACTTGTATCCACTGCAACATCCTGGCCTGGTATCATACCATTCTTCTTAAGCACGTACTCCAGTGTCATTTGAGGGACGCCGCCTTTTCTTCCGCCGATAATTTTCTTACCCTTTACATCGCTCCACTTGAAATCAGTGTCGGGTTCTCTTCCCACTAGGAATGAGCCGTCTCTCTTGGTAAGCTGCGCAAATACTACTGCATGATCCTCTTTACCCTCGTTGTAAACATAAATAACAGCTTCAGGGCCTGAAAATCCAATATCGACCTGTCCTGACAGAACTGCCGTCATCACCTTGTCGGCGCCCTGTCCGTTAATCAGTTCCACAGAAAGTCCCTCTTCCTTGAAATACCCAAGATTAAGTGCTACGTACTGGGGAGCATAGAAGATCGAATGTGTGACCTCGCTTAATTTTACCGTTACCAGTTTTTTTTCACTGCATGCTGCAAACGCCATTACCTGGCATGCAACAAGAACAGCTATCCAGTATGCGCATGTGGCGTACCCTCCAATTTCATACATCTCTATTCCATCAGTATATTAGCCTTTAAAATTTTACATATGATCTATACATGGTATATAATATAATCATATTATACCATATGTTTATGGAGGTGAGAAATATGGGAAGATCAAAATCTATCGATAATAGTATCAAATATACTGTTGTACTGCCTGAATCAAGCCTTAGTGAGTTAAAGGATCTTGTTGGAAACAATAAAATTGCTTCTGTAAATGCCGGTGTGAGGGAAGCCATTGAAGAATACATTGTTAAAAAGAAAACCGAGGATTATAGAGAACAGCTTAGAGAGGCTGTAAAAGACCCAGAGTTTATAAAGCGCATTGATGATACTATGAAAAGTTTCAGATATGTAGATAAAGAAGCAGAGGAGATGATTCCTGAATGGTAAAAAAGTGGACTCTATACTGGACATCCCTTGATCTGACCATTGGTTCAGAACAGGCAGGAATAAGACCTGCGCTGATTATATCAAATGATAATGTTAACGAAATCCTTCCTGTAGTCACAGTCATTCCTGTTTCTTCAATGAAAGACACAGGTAGAATTTATCCTACTGAAGTATATTTACCTCTGGAAAAATCTTCTCTTCTGAAAGATTCCATAGTCATGGTTCATCAAATCAGAACAATTTCAAAAGAAAGACTGGGGAAATTATGCGGCAGTATTGATGACTGCATGATCAGGAATAGGATAAATGTAGTAATGAAAGAATATTTCGAACTTGATTGATTATATTGCCCATGCAGCCATTGTATTTTACTATTTAATTAGATTTAACAACGATTTTTAACTCTTTTGATATGTCTATATTTTCTTTCATATTATCTGTTAATGAAAAAGCCGTAGAGACTTTGATGGAGTATTCGCCTTTAGGCAAGTACAAATCCTTCTCTCCATAAAACTTCTTCCAGAATTCAGCTTTGGGGTCTTCAGAAGTAAAACCTCCGCTTTTGGAATAATTAAAATGATAGATCTTCTCCTTTTCCAATTCCGTGGAAATGAGAATATCTTCAACTGCACCTCCTGTATTAAAGTCTTTCCCATCGGAAATATAGAAGCTGATATATGGGTTTCCATGCCAGATTTTTATTTTGTTATTTTCCCCAATGTATTTCAAAGTTGCCCAAATCTTAATTTTATCGGTAGTTTTATATTCTGTTTTGTCCAAAAATAGGTTAAGCTCAAAGAGATTATCGAGACCTTCCTTCATTTCATCAACTTTCTCAACTACCTCAACTTCTTTAACTTCTTTAACTTCATCAGCTTCCACAACTCCCGTATTAGTTTTACCTTCTGTTATAACGGTCTTATTCTGGCACCCTGTCAATATAAATATGGTGAAAACCGAAACGGCAAATATCATAATTTTGGAGTATTTCATACTTCCACCTCAATTTTTTCATTTGGAAAACCTACCGCTTAATATTCCCCCTCTTAGCAACAGAATAGCCGAAGAAGCCGAGCTCTTCCCCGAGGGTCCAGTACTTTCCATGGGAGTAGCAAATAAGTCCTGCTTTTTCCATCATCAGTTTCCCTTTTTCGTCAAGCAATCCTTCTTCTACGTTAACTGCTACAATCTCTGCAATAAACATGTCATGGCTTCCCAGTTCCAGCCTGTTTTTAACAACACATTCCAGTGATACCGGGCTTTCCTTGATAATCGGCACATCAATGACGGCCGCCTTCACTGCCGTCAATTTGGCGGCTTTGAATTTGTCGATATCCTTGCCTGATTTGACGCCGCACAAGTCTGTGGCATAAGCCAGTTTCTGTGTAGTTAAGTTTACCGCAAACTGTCCCTTTTCCTTTATCAGACCATATGAATACCTTTCCCTTCGTACAGAGATGGACAGCATCGGCGGCTCGGAATTAATTGTTCCCGCCCATGCCAGTGTTATAATATTACCCCTGCCTTCAGTATCTGCGCATGTCACCATGACTACGGGAACCGGATTTAGTATTGTTGACGGTTTCCATACTTGCTTTGCCATTAATAGACCTCCTCTTCTCTGATTCGTGCTTACTGTGGATTGCAGGCACATGGAGTGTTAGTGTTTTCCACTATAAGCTATAATCTGTCAGCCTCAAGCTCCCTGTGCCCTGAGTTCCTACGCCTCAAGCTCCCTTTGCCCTAAGCTCCTACGCCTCAAGCTCCCTGTGCCCTGAGTTCCTACGTCTCAAGCTCCCTGTGCTCTAAGCTCCTACGCCTCAAGCTCCCTATATTTTCTTTCTGCAACCTCAAACAGCGCCAAAACTGATAATATGCCCAGCATGACCGATACTGCCCCAAGCGCAATAAAAATGAACCACATCGGCTGACGCAATATCACCAGAACATATGTAGAGAGGCCCAAAACCGCTAACACCAGCAATGACAGCAGAAGGCCTATGCCGCCGTTTATATTCTGCTTCATTGCCTCCTGCTCACTATTCCATACAAGCTTTGGATGGAAAACATCCAGCAAAAGACTCAAAGCCACCATAGGTACCGCACCCAGCAAACCGACTGCTGCGGCACCAATTACCCATATGAGCGGCTGGTTCATAAATAACCACATTATAATCCCGGTCACAGCCACTCCGAATGCAGAAATGAAATAGCTGACCAGAAATTTTGATGCAACCTGCTGTTTTGCGGATACGGGAATCATTTTGGTTACCCAAAATGTATTACCCTCCCGGGACAACGTAGTAGAGGCCACTATGTTCATGCCTGCCGTAAAGAGCATGATGCCAAGGCCGCCAAGCAGTACATAAGGTGCCGCTTCCGGCTTGTTTATAACTTCAAAAAGCTGTATGGCATCATTGTCACTGCCTTTTACAGAAAACATAATAAGAATGATCAGCGGCCCTACTATTGAACCAATCAGGCCATTCAGCACATATATGGGCGTCCTGTAAAGCAGCCTCCATTCCCTCTGCATAAGTGAAAGAACCGGCCTTGATACCTTTCCATATTGCTTTGTTTTCTGTATTTCTGTCAGCATCTTTTTCTTTCTGGAGACTTCCTGCCCGGCAAGAAGCGCTTTGTAAAACACTTTGTCTGACAGCCATAACAGCATTAAAAACAATAAAGCGCAAACCGCAACAAACAACAGAAAATATCCAATGCCCGCAAGGCCTGCTTCCGATAACCCCTTTGTCGCCCAGATGCTTGGCGGGAATCTGCTGCCGATTAGCTCAATTAGGCCTGACCGACTTGCGATAAGATTATTAAAATATTCGGGATTAGGGTTTTCAGGCATATACTGAAAAACCATACTAAAACCCATGCCAATGACAATAGCCGCCAGTCCCCCGATTATTGCAAGCAAATCCTTTAGTTTTCTAAAATTGATAAATCTCATCATAATCATAATCAAGAGAGCTGCTGCTGTGAGGGGCATAGACGGCACTGCCAGCATCAGCACTATGCTCTTCAACCAATAAAGCACCCCCTGCCCTGTTCCGGCACCGTAAATAATCAGCGGGGGCAGAAGTAACGGCACTGCAGTTAAATACTCATTTACCATAATAACTGCAAATTTCCCGCCCACTACTTCATATGGCTTAAGGGGCAGCGGCACAAGTGACTCCATATCCTTTGAAAAGTAAAATGTACCCATGATATAAAATATTCCAAAAAACATAATAATAAACATTGCAAATAGAAAAGCTATTACCAGAACAATCTCAGGCTGTCCAATTGCCATACCGGCCGTAAATATGCCGGACATCAGCATGGTGTACAGCGCCAGCATCGGCAAAAGCGAAACAAGAATGGCCACTGCAATCAGAATAGGTTCCCAAAGCTTTTTCTTTTCCCGGGTAAAGCGGTATTTGAGTGCCGAAATACCATAATTTACGTTTAGCTGCATTTTAACAAATGACAAAAAAGGTTTCATTTTTCAGTCAACTCCAGAAATATATTTTCGAGGGAGTCCTTATTATCACCCTGCCTGAGCTCTTCCATGGTTCCGCTGGCTATCAGCCTTCCTTTATGTATAATACCTATCCTGTCACAGAGCTTCTCTGCTACTTCAAGTATATGTGTGGAAAAAAATACGGTATTCCCATTATCACAGTGTTTTCTCATCTGTTCTTTTAAGAGATGGGATGATTTCGGATCCAGCCCAACCATCGGCTCATCCAGTATCCACACGTCAGGATTGTGTACCAATGCGCCGGTGAGCGCTATTTTCTGCTTCATGCCATGTGAATAGCTCTTAATAAGATCAGATGCGGCATCCTTCAATTCAAACATTTCAAGGTAACGCTCAATCCTTTGTCTTCGCTGTTCAGCAGATACTTGATATACATCAGCCATAAAATTGAGATACTCTGTACCTGTCAGTCTCTCGTACAAATTAGGGTTGTCAGGTACGTAGCCTATGTTTTTCTTTGCTTCAAGCGGATTTTTTCCGATATCTGTGTTGTTTACAAGAATACTTCCCGCATCTGGATTTAAAAGACCAATAATCATTTTTATCGTAGTTGTCTTTCCTGCGCCATTCGGTCCCAGGAAGCCGAATATCTCTCCTTTGTCAACCCTCAGGCTCAGGTTGTCAACCGCCTTCACCGAGCCTTTGTTGTAGCTTTTTGATACATTTCGGATGTCAATCATGATTTTCCCTCATTTCAATCCTCTACTTATTCAGTCGAATACCAAATAGGAAGAGCCGTTTATTCTCAACATTTTCTCACTGCCTAAGCTTTCAGATGTTACTTCGTATTCATCGAGTATAACATCTTTCGCCATTCCCATATATTTCTGAAGAATGTCACCCACACCGATGCTATGCTGCACATTTCTGCCCAGCAGACTAATAGTTCCGGGTATCATTCCAATATTTTTAATGGTGCCTTTTTGCTTTACTAATGCTTTCATTAAATCCATCTGGTTTTTTTTCCGACTGGCATCACCTACTTCAAAATATGAACCATCTTTTTTATAGCCCTGCCTGAATCTTACAAAGCCTTCCGCCTCAAGTCCGTCAAGGTGCTGCATGCCCTTGGCTATGTGTATGGAAAGATTCTGCTGCGGATCATCATAGTCCATATCATATGGCACATAAATATCGACACCGCCTAAATGATTAACAAGCTCTATGAAGCCTTTTAAATTGATCTTGACATAATCATCCATCTCAACACCAAACTTTTCTTTAACCACCTCAGCTAAAAAACTTGATGTGTTTGACTTAAATTTGCCTTTATACCCAATTGCGTTTCCGACATGATGTGCATAGTTAATCTTGAATACGCCCGGTGTACTTGTTAGTTTAAGTGCTTCCAGTCTTGAAAGTATTTCCTGATTGTATTCTATGTAGGTATCTCGGGGAATCATGATGAATTTTAATAATTTATTCCTTTTATCTATATTGATAATGCCTATAG